>DAOWNM010000204.1 GCA_030642565.1 Bacteroidota bacterium
CAGCTCAATTTCATAAGGCATGATAGCCTGTATACCATGCATGTTCCGGATATCCTGTATTTTTCTGTAGTGGCGATACTCTTCACCAAGTTCACGTCTCAGGATGCGATCGGTTCGTGCCAGGGCATTCCCGGTGATCTTTTTCATGATGGCAGTCATGGGATCTTCCAGTCTGGGAAGTGACTGAACCCTATAGTGCTCCAGCCCGGCCATCTCAGCGGCTATTTCGATAGATTTCTCCAGTCCGCCATACATATCAATCAACCCCAGCTCCAGGGCATCCGATCCTGCCCAGACCCGTCCCCCGGCGATGGCATCGATTTCGTCGTAGGATTTTCCCCGGCCCTCTGCAACGATATTCACGAAACCGGTATAGAAATCATCAATCATTTTCTGCAGAATTACACGCTCGTTGGGATCGAGGGGATCCATGGCGGTCAGGATAGTGGAATTTTCATTGGCTTTTACCACATCGGTGGTGATACCCAGTTTGTCATTCATCAGTTTCTGCACATTGGGAAACATTCCGAATACTCCGATGGAACCGGTAATGGTGCCCGGTCCGGCCAGGATGGTGTCGGCAGGAGCTGCAATGTAATACCCCCCCGAAGCGGCTACATCGCCCATGGAGGCTACCACAACTTTTTCTTTGGCCGCCAGCATCACTTCCCGGTGTATCACATCGGATGCCGATCCACTGCCACCACCGGAATTGATCCTGAAAACGATGGCCTTCACCGACTTGTCTCTACGGGCTTTCCTGATGGCCTTGGAGATGCGTTCCGAACTGATGTAACCCTCACCGGCATTTCCATTCACCACGCTGCCCATGGCATAGATGACCGCCACTTTATCTTTACTGTACTCTTTTTTCTTTTTTAAAGGAGCATCCTTATAGCGCTTCAGTGAGACGGCTTCCAGGTCCTCCTTCTCTTCCACACCCAATTTCTCTTTCATCAGGGTGAGCATTTCATCATAATAGATCAGTCCGTCGATCATGCCTGTCTCTACCAGTTGATCCGTATCGATGGTCGCCATTTCATCGGCAATCAGGTTCAGTTTCTCTACTGTAATGCCACGGCTCTCGGAGATATCTTCAATGATTTTTCCCCAGAGTGCCTCTATATAACCCTCGATCTGTTCCCTGTTCTCTTTACTCAGGTCCTGCCTCAGGAAGGGTTCTACCGCTCCCTTATAGGTCCCGTGCCTGATCACCTGCATTTCCACCCCGATCTTCTCCAGGGCTTTCTTGTAGAACATCACCTGGGCGCTCATCCCGTTAAACAGGAACATCCCTTCCGGGGTCATAAAGACACTATCGGCTACAGTGGCCAGGTAATAGGACTTCTGGGTATAGGCCTCGGCATAGGCATAGATAAATTTCCCGCTCTCCTTAAAATCCAGCATGGCCTCCCGAATCTCACCCAGGGTGGCGATTCCGGCAGTAACACCACCGAGATTCATAAAGATACCTTCGATATTTTCATCTGTTTTTGCTTTCTTGAGATCCTTTAGGATCTGATTCAACCCCATGGGTTCATCATACATGAAATTGCCCGAGAAAAGAAGTGCAAAAGGATTCTCATTGGTCCGGTCGAGAATCTTTGCATTGAACTTTGCTACCAGCAGGGAGTTTTCTTTGACTTCCGGAGCCTCTTTGGAGGTGGAGGCAGCAACAATACCCATGAAGATCAAAAAGACCAGAACGGTCATGATAACCAGGCCAGTAATGGTTGCCAGAAGGCTGCTTAGAAAATTTTTCATATGTGCTATTTTTGAAGCAGCAATGTACTAAAAATGTGCCTGATAATAAATACCTTCGTTTGAAGAAAACATGAACCTGATTTACCTTTCACTGGGAAGTAACCTGGGCCATCGTGAGCAGCATCTTGAAGAGGCGATGAAGCTGATTCAAAGCCGGATCGGTGGGCTTGAAAGTGTCTCCCGGTACTATGAATCTGAACCATGGGGTTATTCCAGTGAAAAAAGGTTCTTTAACTGCTGTTTATCGGTACAAACCACTCTCGGTCCGCTCCTTCTGCTGGATCAGTTACTGGAGATCGAGAAAGAGATGGGCAGACAAAGAGGAGGGATGGGCTACAGGGACCGGGTGATTGATATTGATCTGCTGCTCTATGGCGATAGTCAGCTGGATCATCCCCGGCTGACTCTTCCACATCCTGCCATGGGGATCCGAAGGTTTGTACTGGTTCCGCTGGCCGAAATAGCGCCTGAACTGATCCACCCCGTTGCCGGCATATCCATCAGGAAGATGTTGAAACAGTGTGCCGATCAATCAGAGGTCACGCCAATGCATCATAGGAGAAGTTCTTTCCAGAACATATAGAATCCAGTATAGATGATTGACCATAACAGGTTTGAACCGATCAGATAAAGGAATTTGATTTTCGAGGTGTAGTAATACCTGACCACCAGGAAAACCCCCACCGGGATGGAGAGCAGGAAGGGAGTGATCAGAGCAATCCCGAACAATCCGCCGATATTTCCGGGTAAAGATCTTTTTTACCTGCTGTTCATCTTCCAGGATTTTCCGGTTCGATCTTATGAATGTCCGTTTCCACCAGTCGATTATCTTTTCGGAGAGAAATGCGAAAAAAAAGATCCCTGCTATACCCCCCACATTGGCCCAGAGAATGGTAAGTAGAATCTGAACCAAAATACAATGAATAATTATATGATCAAACCTTCATCTGCGAAACTAAAATAAGATTTATCTGCAATAATCAGATGATCCAATAGTTTAATTTCGAGCATTTCAGCTGCTTTTTTCAGTTTTTCGGTGATTTTCACATCGGCATCGCTGGGCTGGTTGTTGCCCGACGGGTGGTTGTGACAGACAATGATGGATGAGGCCAGGTTATCCAGTGCCTTTTTTAAAATGATCCTGGTATCGATGACCGTTCCTGAGAGCCCACCCTGGCTTACTTTATACCTTCCCACCACCCTGTTGGCCCGATTGAGCATCAATAACCAGAACTCCTCATGTTGCAGGTCGCCCATCAGTGGGTAAAAAAGGTTGAAGACCGTTTCACTGGATTTGACCGGTATCTTTTCGGGGTGCTGCATTCCGGCCCTCCTGCGGCCCAGCTCTATGGCTGCAAGCAGGGTGATCGCTTTTGCCGGCCCCACCCCTTTAATTCTGACCAGGTCGCCGATGCCCTGCCGTCCCAGTAGCTGAAGACTGTTCCCGGCACCTTTCAGGATCGATCTGGCCAGCTCTACTGCAGTCACATTCTTTGTTCCGGAGCCCAGCAGAATGGCAATAAGTTCGGAATCGGAAAGATATTGCACCCCGTTGATTATCACTTTCTCCCTGGGGCGCTCCTCCACCGCCCAGGTGGTCAGGGCATGTGAGTTGTAACTGTTCATGTTCCTGTTTTACTTCTTAATATGCCAGAATCAGAAACATCAGTGTGAAAGGTCGTCCCTCTTGGGTGAAAATAGAAAAAGGCCATCCACAGATGTGGACGGCCTTTCGAATATCGTAGTGGTGAATAACCTTACAGGCTGTTCACGTGCTTTGCAAGCTTTGACTTGAGGTTGGATGCCTTGTTCTTGTGAATCACATTGTTCTTGGCAAGCCTGTCAAGCATGGAAACAACTTCTGAATACTGCTCTGTTGCAGCCTCCTTATCGGTAGTTCCGCGTAGTTTCTTTACGGCGCTTCTTGTGGTCCTGGCGTAATACCTGTTTTTTACACGTTTCGACTCTGTTTGCCTGATCCTCTTCTTCGCTGATAAATGATGTGCCATATCGCCTTATAATTTATTTGGGGATGCAAAAATAGTGATTAATTTGAATGATACAAACAATTTACCGCAAAAATTTTCGGGCTATTTGCATAGCTTTTTGGTACTTATCAGTATGGCTGTCACATTGGAGATGGATATAAGGAGGATTAGTACCAGGGCAGTACCGTAGATGATGCCGTGCAGCGATGGGGAGATATTCAAGCTCCATGTTTCTGCTGTTTGATGAAGCTGTCCGGCAAGCAGGGAGGTGAGCAGTAATGAGAGACCGGTGATCCCGGCCATCAACAGAAGCAGAAGCAGGATATAGGGGCGACTGATCTCCCGGTAATGGAATCCCAGTTTATTGAGCCTGCGGATCTTTTCAGAAGAGCGGCTGATCATCAACTGGAGGCTGAGAAGGAATACCAGGAAGGCGAGTCCTATAATTATTGCGGCCACGATTACCAGGAAGCTGATGATAAATTTGAGTATGATATTCATACGGCTGCTTTTCAGCTTCTCCCTGATGGTATCATAACCTTTCTCCTCAAGGAACCTGATAATGTTGGGATCGGTGGGATTTTTTGATACCAGGATCACCTGTGAGGGATCGCTCTTTTGGAAGTATCCATATTTCTGGTTGGCCCATTCCAGAAAATCGAGCGGTACCAGTATGGAGTTGACGCGATTGCTGAAACCTACAATCCGCCCCTGGTAGTCATCATAGTTACCGCGGCCCTGACCCTTGAGCCTCAGTTTGAAATTGATCATGGAGATAACTCCTTTTGGAATCTGCGGAAGGCCCTGGCTGGGTGCAAACCCAAAGTTATAGAGGTTGAGGTAGTCCTGCGGAATGATTACAGGGATGGTACCTTTATCGGGATCCCAGTACCACTCTTCCGATTTCACATCGATGAATTCGTCCGGGATCGCTTCAAAGAAGAGGTCGGTAATGAAATCGGGGAACCTCTCATTTTTGGTATACGCACTTACGGGAAACTCGTTTGAATTGAACGCTGCCACCTGGTCGGCAAAGGGCTGGGCCATGATCTCTTCAATCTCTTCCGGTGTAAAGCCCACCCTGGAGAGCCCCAGTGTCTGACCTATATTTACTTTTTTGTTGATCACAATATATTCAGGATCGAGAAGGTCACGGTTTTCAGAGAGGACCAATTTGATATCCATATAGAACTGAATGCCCGCCAGCAGCAGAACAAATCCTGCCAGGGTTCCCAGAAACGCTCCCAGAAGGTGTGCCCTGCTGTGATCCTTCCACAATATCTGGTAGAGGAGTCTCATAGCTTTAACCTTACATCGGCATTTGGAAGCCCGGTTTCATTAAGTGAGGTGAGGATTAATCCTGCATCACGGGCCTCACACTCTTCACGGATCAGATGGTAGGCAGTCAGGCTGTTTTCTCTGTCCATATGACTGAAACATTCATCAGCCAGCAGGAAGTTGAAGGGTTGAC
>DAOWNM010000103.1 GCA_030642565.1 Bacteroidota bacterium
GAAAACGTAAATGAGATAGCCGGACTGATGGCATACTATATAACCAGGGATATCCCGTTGCGCAAAACGGAAACCGAGACCCCGATGATGCGATGTATTACCAGTGAACTCTCGAGGGATATCGTACTCATACCGGTACTAAGAGCCGGACTTGGAATGGTGGATGGAATCACCAGCTTGATCCCCACTGCCAAAATTGGTCATGTGGGTATATACCGCGACCATGATACCCTTGAGCCAAAAAGCTATTATGCCAAGTTTCCCTATCGAATGAAGAAGGCGGTGGTGTTGGTTCTGGATCCCATGTTGGCTACCGGTGGAAGCGCCAGTGCCACTCTTGATAAATTAAAAAGTGAAGGGGCAACCGATCTGAAGCTGGTCTGTATTGTAGGTGCCCCGGAAGGGGTTGAGCGGATCAGGAAAGACCATCCGGAGGTTGAAGTATTCCTGGCTGCCCTGGACGATGGCCTGAATGAATCCGGATATATTATCCCCGGACTGGGCGATGCGGGCGATCGTCTGTTTGGTACCAGCGATTTTCCAAAACAATCCTAAATTTACCACTACACCACTAAACGTTATGAATAAAAGCCAAAAACAGAAAAAGTCCGAAGAAGCCGACAGTGATTCCAAAAAAGCCAAGCTCAACAAAAAATTCTATTTCAAAGAGTTGGAGCACCTGCAGCTCGAGCTGGTTAAACTTCACGAGTGGGTAAAGGCTAAGGACCTTCGGGTAGTTGTCCTTTTCGAAGGTCGTGATGCAGCCGGAAAGGGAGGAGTTATCAAGCGAATCACCCAGCGTCTGAATCCAAGAATCTGCCGTGTGGTAGCCCTGGGGGTACCCACTGAGCGTGAGAAGACCCAATGGTACTTTCAGCGCTATGCGACCCACCTCCCTGCAGAGGGAGAGATTGTTCTTTTCGACCGTAGCTGGTACAACCGTGCCGGTGTGGAACATGTGATGGGATTTTGTACAGATGAAGAGTACTGGGAGTTCCTGCGCTCCTGTCCGCGGTTTGAAGAGATGCTGATTCACTCCGGAATCATCCTGATCAAATACTGGTTCTCGGTCAGCGATGAAGAGCAGGAGAGAAGGTTCCGTGAGCGGATCGGAGATCCACTGAAACGGTGGAAATTCAGTCCCATGGACCTGGAATCGAGGAGCCGGTGGATCGAATACAGCAAGGCCAAAGATGAAATGTTCTCCTATACCGATACCAAAACAGCACCATGGTTTGTGGTCAACGCTGATAATAAAAGACGGGCCCGGCTGAATACCATTCACCACCTGCTCTCCTTGATCCCATACAAGGAGATCAAGCATAAGAAGATCAGCCTCCCACCCATCTCAATGGAGGGATACATCAGGCCCCCGCTGTCGGACCAGACCTTCATTCCGGAGGTCTATTAAAAATAGTGTTTAATCAAAAAAAAAACATTTACCTATGAAAACATTACAAAAATCAGCCCTACTCCTGAGCCTCTCCCTGGTGGTTCTTTCATGCAACACTGAAAAGAAGATCGAACTCTTTAACGGGCAGAACCTGGATAACTGGAATATCGTTGTTGACAGTGAAGATGGGGAACCCAAAGACCTCTTCTATGTGGAAGATGGCGTGATGAATACCCTCGGGGATCCTTTCGGCTATATCCGTACCAAGGAGTCATACAGCTCTTATAAGCTTCATCTGGAGTGGAGATGGACCAACGAGCCCTCTAACAGTGGCGTACTTCTCAATGTTCAGGGCAAGGAGATGATCTTTCCTCAGTGTGTCGAATGCCAGTTAATGGATGGAAGAGCGGGTGATATTGTCCTGATGGGAAAAGGAACCGGCATCACCATCAGGGATTCCACCTACACGGTGACTTCTGAGGAGCACCGCTACCTGGCTATTTCAAAATTTGAGGAGAGCAGTGAGAAACCGGCTGGTGAATGGAACAGCTATGACATTACTTCAAAAGATGGTGATTTGGAGATAATCGTTAACGGCGTACTGCAGAACATTGGAACCGGTATGACCCTGACCGATGGAAATATCGCCCTTCAATCGGAAGGTGCACCCTTGCAGTTCAGGAACATCTATTTACAGCCCCTATAAGCAACTACCACTTCGACATGGGATTGTCCACTTTGATTGGACCGCTGTATTGTGCCACATTGAATCCTACCTTATAGCAGAAGCGGGTCATTTTCAGGAACTTATCATAATCAATAGCCTCCTCCATATCGCTTACCAGATGGTAATGCGGCTCTTCCCCCGGTCATAGCCCTTCTCTTCAATTATATAGGGCTGAAAAAAATCCTTATCTGCATCAACAGGCTGAAGAGCAATCACAATAAACCAGTGGCTCAAACTTCCAGGTTGGTCATGGCCTCAGTGATCTGAAAAGAATATTCCGGGTAATCATAGACAGGAATCCTCTGTTCGGTCTGGCCCAGAGAGTAGCCATACAATCCATTATAATCCTCACGCTCCTCTCCCAGCTCCTCCATCTGACGCAGGTACTCATGGATCGATTTTGACTCGATGATGATTACCTTGCCCATCTTATGGATGATGGGACTGTGAGTACGCGTCTCATCATGGTCAAATTCAAGGATCCTCCTGCCATACCGGGTTATTCCTATCATTCTGAATGTCATACTTTTACCAACTCCGGGAAGGTTTAGTACATTTCGGTCTGTGGCCAGGAATGGCACCCCGGCAAACCTGCGGAGGGCCTCAATGTTCTCCACCATCATGGTGGCCTCCTCCGGAAATTTTCTGATGGTCTCATAATACTTCTCCTCGATCTGTCCGGCCACCTTCTCTTCAAGTTGTTCCTGTACCACCCTCGCGTTGGGAGCAAAGCCGGCATTGTTTTCCATATACCCCTTCACAGTAAAGGTGTAGTAGGGCAACACCCCGATGTCGTTCAAAACCTGTCGCAATTTCGCCGAATGACCCCGACGGGAAGCAGCCGAAGTAAACACCAGCTGGTTGGTGATGGTCCACCCGGAGGCAATGAGGCGCTGGATCGCCATGGATGAGAGGGGGGTTACCTCCATGGGAGATTCAAAATGGGTCTGGATAATAAACTGCCTGATTCCAGCCGCTACTGCCTTTTCCTTAAACTCCTTCAGGATCTTTACCAGGTTCAGGGTAATCCTCTGCGGCAGGTATACCGGGAGGCGTGTTCCAATCCTGATCCTGACAAATTCAGCCAGTTTCTCTCCCTCAGGTAGTGATTCATTCTTTTTCGCTTTTCTGACAGCCATTTCACAGATCTCATCCAGCAAGAGTTGCAGCGACTTGTCGGAGCTCATCAGGCCGTCACCGCCCGTAATCAGGATATCCCTCAACTGGGCATCCTCTTCAAAATAGCGCATCAGCTTCTTCAGCTTCTCACCCCATTTTTCGCCCGGAGCCAGTTTATCGAGGTTAAAATTGAGACGGCCGCTCTGAAAATCATACATGCGCTGACACGATGAACACAATCCGCCGCAGGCCCTTCCCATGGTATCGGGGATCAGGATGGCCACTTCCGGATAGCGCCGGTGTATGTTGTGCCCTTCAGGCAACAACCACCCTGCTGCATTGGGTTTTCCTGGCTCCACCTGATCCTCCTTTTCCCAGGCAACGATATTCCCAAACTCCTTCACAAGTTGTTTGCTGTAGAATATGTAATGACGAATGGCCAGGTCGGCTCCCACCGCAAAATACGGAACCCTGACATGCAGCAAAGAGAGGTAATAGGGGTTGACAAAGAAGGGAATGCCGGCATCAGAGGCATCCTCCAGGATCTTCATGGTATCGGGGTCCAGCGAATGGTCCAGCATCTCGTTTAATAACCCGGGAGAACGTACCGCAAAACGAAGGTGGAACCTGTGATCCTCCCACCACCTCTGCATTTTCTCCTGTTTCTGTTCATCATTGAGGTGGGGCTCAAAATAGTACCTGGAGTTTTTTCCCTCTCCCTTTTCAATCTGCTTCAACAGGATCCTGATGATTCGCTGCTTGTTCTCCTCCCTCACCTGTATGATACGAGGATCGAGACCGGTGGGATAACGATCCATCCAGGCTGTAACCTGCTCCAGAGAGAAGGAGTGTTGCTGACTCTCACCCCTGAGCTGACGGAACAACATGATCATATCGATAAAAAAATCGGGTTTAGCTCCACCGGTCCCCTTGTTCACTGCCAGCCAGATGAGCCGAAGGGGATTACTCACGGCGATCTCCCCCCGCAGGTTCAGATCGGGGTACTCCTTACCCGCATTGTCGATGTAATCCAGGATCCTGATAATGGCGTAATCGCGCCACTCAAGTTTGTCGAACAGCTCCCTGGTTGCATGCCTTGCATGGTAAAACCTAAAGGCATTATCTCTGTCTTTCAGGCTCCTTCCGATCCACTCCCTGACCCCCACAACCACTTCGGTCTCATTCTTGGAATTTCGCAGTATCTCCTCCAATTCGGGATTCTCCTGAAGCAGCTGCCTGAGCAGTTTATGGGACTTCACATCAATGGCGATCCGGTCCAGTTTTTCTATTTCGGTCATGTTACACGATTTTATGGAAAAATAATCCAAAAAACCTATATGAATCAAATGGAGTTTCAAACAAGTTTTTTATCTATTTTTGCGCAATAAGGAAATATGAATAGTGATTTGAAAAACTGATATGGAACAAATAAAACTGGATATATCGAGGGTATACGAATTTTTATCCCCCGTTGAGATTAAGAACCTGGCAGGTGAAACCTCAAGGGCGCAGGAAACCCTCTATAACGGGACCGGCAAAGGAAATGATTACCTTGGATGGCTTCACCTTCCCTCGGAAATTACCGACCAGCAGATCACCGGGATTGAAACAGCCGTGGCCGGACTCAGTGAAAAAACCGAACTCCTTGTTGTGGTGGGAATCGGTGGTTCATACCTGGGTGCACGTGCCGTAAATGATGCACTGGCCCATAATTTTTCTCACCTTAGAAAGAAACAGAAGGCTCCCCAAATGCTTTTTGCCGGGCAGAATATCGGTGAAGACTATATGCACGAGTTGCTGGAGCTGCTGGAAGAGAAGAGTTACTCAATCGTAGCCATTTCTAAATCGGGAACCACCACCGAACCCGCCCTTGCATTCAGGATTTTGAAGAATCATCTGGAAGAGAAGGTTGGAAAGGAGGAGGCCCGGGACCGGATCATTGCCGTTACCGACTCCGCAAAAGGGGCCCTCAGGCAGCTGGCCGATGAAGAGGGATACCGCAGCTATGTGATTCCGGATAACGTGGGTGGAAGATTCTCGGTATTTACCCCGGTGGGATTGATCCCGCTGGCCATCTGTGGTGTGGATATCAAGAAACTTCTGTCGGGTGCTTTAGAGATGAGCCAGAGGTGCGATCCCGCGAAACCATTTGAGGAGAACCCTGCTGCTGTTTATGCAGCCACACGTAATGCCCTCTACCGTTCGGGAAAAAAGATTGAGCTCCTGGTGAATTACCACAATAAGCTCCACTATGTGTCGGAGTGGTGGAAACAGTTATATGGTGAAAGTGAAGGGAAAGAGGGAAAAGGGATTTTCCCGGCTGCTGTAGATAACTCCACCGACCTCCACTCCATGGGACAATACATCCAGGAGGGTGAAAGAACCCTCTTCGAAACTGTTATCAGTGTGGAACGGACCGATCACCAAGTGACCATCCCCGGTGATCCTGCCAACCTGGACCAACTGAACTACCTTGAAGGAAAGAACATCGACCATGTTAATAAAATGGCAGAGCTCGGTACCATCCTGGCCCACCTGGATGGCGGTGTTCCCAATATGAGGATCTCCATTCCGGCACTCAATGCCCGGTGGCTGGGTCAGCTGCTCTACTTTTTCGAAAACGCATGCGGAATCAGCGGGTACATGCTGGAAATCAATCCATTTAACCAACCTGGCGTGGAAGCCTATAAGAAGAACATGTTTGCACTGCTTGAGAAACCAGGTTTTGAAGAGGAATCCGCACAGATCAAATCCAGGCTGTAAACAATTTATCCACATGTCCGTAAAACCCGTTCACTTCAGGGACGGGATATAAGGATATTTAATACTTTTTCTTAAATATACCTCGATATTTTTCCCAACCTCCCTTACCCCTATATTTGTAACCCTTCTGGGGAAAAATGAAGTACAAAAAAGCAGGGACCTGATCCGGTCCCTGCCTTACCCAACTAACCTGATTAATCACTCTCTTCTGAGTATTGTACACCAGGCACTACTGAACTTCGATTTGCCTGGGGGCTTTCTGAACCACTTCCTCTTTCTTGGGTAGGGTCAGAGTTAAAATACCTACATCATGAGTGGCCCTGATCTGCTCCTGATCTATGGTCTCTGGAAGCTGGAAACTCCTCTTGAATGTCTGGTAATTAAACTCCCTGCGCAGGAAGTTCTGCTTCTGCTCACTCTTGCTCTCTTTCTTCTCGGTTGAAATTATAAGTAGATCGTTCTCAATCTCAAGATTGAATGCTTTCCTGGCGATTCCGGGAGCTGCCACTTCAATGGTGTAACCTTTGTCATCCTCAGATACATTAACTGCCGGACTGTTTCCTTTATGGGTTGTGCTGTTCAATTGATTGAAAAAACTGTCGTTGAAAAAATTATCCCAGTAATCTGGAACATAATTTTTGTTGATTCTTGCTAACATCTCTAATTCCTCCTATTTATTTTGTTCATATTTAAGTCTCTAATCACTGAGCACTATAGGTCAAACCATGTACCATTCCCAAAAACAGGTAGGAATACTGTCATTTTGTCATTTCGTTGGCTTTTTTGAATGCCATTTTGTCATTATCGCCTCTTTTCGGCCTGACAAAAAGATTGAAGGAGGATCAGGATGATCCTTTACGAAGTGTCTCTATCTCCTTAAGCAGTGCTGCTTCTTTAACCAGGGAGCGCTTATGAGCCTTTTCGAGTTGTTCCAAATTTTGTCTGAACACTTTCTCCTGGGAGGCAAGCGCCTCCGCCTGATTTTTGGTCTGTTCAAACAATCTCCTGTTTTGCATGTTGGCTTTGACCTTGGCCAGGGTGGTAGCAAGAGCATTGGCCAACTGCCTGATAAAATCTATCTGGTGGGAGGGCATCTCTCCCAGAGAAGCCAGCTCCATCACACCCAGCACTTGTTGATCCAGTAGCACCGGCACAAGAAGGATGGACGAAGGTGCATCCTCACCGAGTCCGGAACGGATCTTTATATAATCGGAAGGAAGATCGGTCACATAGATCAACTCTTTCTCAAGGGCGGTCCGCCCCACAAGCCCCTCTCCGAATTTGAATGAACGATGGATCTGTTTCTCCCTGTCAAAAGCGTAACTGCCTGAAATCTCGAGATAAAGATCTTCTCCACCCTCCTCTTCGGTGGCAATAAACAGAGCCCCTACATCCGCTTCGGTATAGTTCACCAGTTCCCTCATCAGCAGTGCGGAGAGGCTCTGAAGATTATCCTCTGCTTCCCTGAAGAGGGAACTGAACTTAGCAAGACCCTGTGCAGTCCAGGTGCGGTTCTCCTCTTCCCGTCGCCGGACCTCTGAATCCTCCATGGAATCCATCAGACTGATTTTCAATTTGTTCAATGCATCCCCCAGCTCATCCTCACTGCTTAATTTCTCGTAACGCCCGGTAAAATCTCCCGTGGCCATGGATCTTGAAAAGGCTGCAATATTCTTAAGGTTGGAGGCATGCTTCTCCAGGCTTCTCTCCAGATCGCCAATCTCATCCGTATTCTTTGTCGCTCTGAATTCGGGAATGTTTCCCCAGGTTAGCTGACCCATCAGACGACTGATCCGACCAATCGGCCTCTTCAGCCATAAAAGCTGAACTATCCCGAAAAATAGTGTTACCGCCATGCCGGCAACAGACAACCACATTTCCACAGATTGCCCCTTTTGAAACGCACCCAGAAAAACCAGGAAAAACAGAAGTGTAAGCACCAAATATGGCAACAGAATCTTAAATGTGAAAGAAAACCTGACTCTCATCTGCAAACAGTTAATGTCACTTTACCTCCTAAATATACAAAAAGATTAAGCCTCCCGCACCGCAGTTGCCAATCGCCCGGCCCCCTCCATCAGGATCTTCGTTGGAGTAGCCAGATTCAAACGCTGGTGTTGTGATCCGCCTGGACCAAACATAGGACCATCGTTCAGACCAAGTCCCGCCCTGTGAATGATAAAATTCCTGAGTCCTTTTTCGTCCAGACCTAAAAAGGAGAAATCGAGCCATGCCAGATAGGTGGCCTCCAGGGGAGAGATGAACAGATCCGGCACCGGTCCATTCAAAACTGAGCAGAGCGCCCGGTAATTCTTTTCCAGGTAAACAAGCAACTGGTCCAGCCATTCATCCCCATCAGTATAAGCAGCTTCAAGAGCTACCTGCCCCAGGATATTGTCCCCTCCCACATGAACAACATCAAGGATCTTTTCATACCTCTTTCTTATGACCGGATTGGTAATAATCATCACAGATGTATAGAGTCCGGCCAGGTTAAAGGTTTTGCTGGGTGCCACACAGGTCAGTGTCAGGTCGGCAATATCTTTACCCAGCGAAGCAAAAGGGATATGTCGGTTTCCGAAAAGGAGCAGGTCGGAGTGTATCTCATCACTGATCACCAAAACATTGTATTTCACACACAAGCCTGCCAGTTGTTGAAGCTCCTCCAATGACCATGCCCTCCCTACAGGGTTATGCGGATTACAGAGAAAAAACAGCTTCACCC
>DAOWNM010000277.1 GCA_030642565.1 Bacteroidota bacterium
CATGAGTCACCAACCTGTGAAGAGGTCACGACCCTGTGACTTGCAAAAAATCCGAAAATGGGGTAGGTAGGAGGCCTGAAAGTGACAACGCGTGTGTTCCGATACAGCTCAAAAATGGGGTCCAAAAGATTAAGTAGATTGATCGCAACACTATTGCTTTGAGGCTCTTAAAAAAATTCAGGAGCAATTAATAGAAAAACTTGAAATTAGTGGAATTGAGACAAATCTGTCTCCAAGAGAAAAATCGATAATAACGTTTATTAGCAACAACGCTGGATGTAAATCCGGAGAAATAGCAAAGAAATTAGGAATACCCAGTCCGACCGTAACGAGAATACTACCAGATTTGATAAAAAAAAGCTTAATTACAAAACATGGAACAGGACCAGGAACAAATTACTCGACAAAATAGACAAGAATAAAAAGGAGGCCGTCTCATCAGGGACGGCCTCTTCTGTAATACACTCGGTTTTCTGATAAAAAGCTTACAGCTCCCTGATCTTGATGTTCCTGAACCATACGGCATGGCCATGGTCCTGGAGTCCGATGTAACCGGTCTTGGCCACATCAGCAAAATCGGGATTGAAGTCCGGGAATTTGCTGTTAGCAATCATCTCCTTCCACTCGTCTGTCCAGAGATGAAATTCCAGGGTGGTCTCACCATTCATCTTATAGGCGATGGTCCCTTCATAGGAGACTATCTCCGCTGTGTTCCACTCCATGGGACCTTTGGCATTCTGGGGATCGGGGGGGATCAGGTCATAGAGACTTCCAGCCCTGCGATTCCCGTCTTTACCAAGGGTATTGTCGATGTGGGTCCCGAAGTTGTCAAGGATTTGATACTCCGGAGCGGTGTACCAGATCTTCTTTCCCTCGAGCTCTTGCGCCAGGTAGAAGATTCCGGAGTTGCCACCCTCTTCGATCATCCAGTCCACTTTGAAATGGAAGTTGGTAAATTGCTTGTCGTAGATGATGTCGCCACCAAATCCGGCCTCACCCTTACCTGAGTTTTCACACGCCAGCATGCCATCTTCAATGTGCCACCCGGTATCGGGAAAAACCCCGGCGTCATATTCACGCCAACCGGTGGTGGTCTCACCATCAAACATCAGGATCCAGCCCTCTTTCTTCTCCTGTTCGGTAAGCGTGTTGGGAGCTGTAACAGCTTCGGTTTTCACCTCGGCAGTTTCACCCTCTTTCGCTTCTTCCTTTGACTTGGGAGCAGAATTACAGGCTGCCAGTCCCAGGAACATTGCAGCAATAAACAGATAAAATAGTTGTTTCATCAGAGTCCTATTTAAAATTCAACTTGGTTAAGGCATATCGGGAAGTTCCCATCCACCCTCTCTTGGAGTGTGCTTCACCAGCTCGGCAGCGAAATCTTTGGCTGAGAATTTGTCGGTCATTTCCTTCTTAAAGGTTGGATGCCCGTCTTTGATCTTGAATCCATCCTTGATCACCATTCTCAACTCTTCATTATCGCCAATATTGGTGAACTCCATCTTCTCACCATCCCATTCCAGCTCCTTGTTCAGGCCCTGGAGACGTACAGCATTGACGCCCATAACCACCATTTCGTTGAATGGTCCTGCTTCACTGAAGGGAGATGCAGTCTGAACGCGGCTTTCGGGACTCTCCTTACATGCTCTTACCCAGTCCATTTCATGATTGGTCTCCACACGGCGCCTGAATTTGGGTGCATCGGGCTTCCTGCCTGACAGCAACCAGGGGTTCACACCGTAGCAACCACAAACCAGGGTATCCTTGGTTCCGTGGAACAATACACCACCACCTGAATCGTTCATGTTTTTGCCTTCCGGCCAGCCTTTGGGCTTCATGGGCTGCAGTCCGCCGTCAAACCAGGTAACTTCCACTTCAGGCATAGCTACCTTGGGTAGATCGTCCCTTTTTGGATAGGTCAGCTTCACCATCTGCGCATTGGGAGCACATTCGGTCAGCAACAGTGTAGAGCTACCCTGAACCTTGGTGGGATAGTTCAGTTTCAAACCTACAAATACCGGGTGCAGAATATGACAAGCCATATCGCCAAGCGCACCTGTTCCGTAATCCCACCAGCCACGCCAGTTCCATGGGTGATAGATGTGATTGAAGTCTTTCATTTCGGCCGGACCGGTAAAGAGATCCCAGTTCAGGGTATCGGGTACCGGATCTGCCTTGTCTGGTACATTCAGACCCTGGGGCCAGATGGGACGGTCGGTAAAGGCTTCTACTTTGGTGACCTCTCCGATTTCGCCATTGGCTAACCATTCACAAACCAGGTTAACACCTTCGCCGGAAGAACCCTGGTTCCCCATCTGAGTGGCCAACTGGTGCTTATCGGCCAGATTGGTCAGCAACCTTGACTCATATGCAGAGTGTGTCAGAGGCTTTTGTACGTATACATGCTTGCCCATGGTCATTCCGTGGGAGGCAATCAGAGCGTGGGTATGGTCGGCAGTGGCCACAATGACAGCATCGATCTGATCAGCCATCTCATCGTACATCTTTCTCCAGTCCCAGTACTTCTTGGCATCGGGATAGGCATCAAATGCTTTCGCAGCATATTTCCAGTCTACATCGCAGAGGGCCACAATATTCTGGTCCTTGATGTTCCGAAGGTTAGAACGGCCCATACCACCTATACCGACAGCAGCAATGTTCAGTTTATCACTGGGGGCAATGTGTCCCATTCCACTGACCACATTACTGGGAAGAATTGTAAATCCTGCAGTAGCAGCAGCCGTGGTCCCCAGAAATTTTCTACGGGATACTCCACCCTTTTTTTCTTTACTCATAATGAATCTGATTTAAGTTAGGTATTTTGTCTAAGTTGAAAAATCGCCTTACAATTTACTAATAAAAACCCAGAGATAAAACTCTGGGGCACTTTAGAATTTCTTAAATTGAGCTGCCTAGCCAAACCACCATTATGAAAAATTCCAGAAAAATCACCCGCAGGGAATTTGTGGGTACAACTGCCGCTGCCACTGCTTTTACTATTGTTCCCAGGCATGTACTTGGAGGAGTGGGCTATACGGCACCCAGCGATAAACTGAATATTGCATACATCGGTTGCGGAACACAGGGGATCAGGGAGATGACCCAGTTGATAAAGCAGGAAGATATTCAGATCACCTCTGTTTGCGATCCCAATAAGTTCACCACCGATTATGTGGACTGGTCATTGAATGGCATTCGCAACATCATGCGTCGTATACTGGAAGATTCTGAATGGGGGAGCGGTCTGGATGGCATTCCCGGGGGACGTGATGTTGGACAGGAGTTGGTGGAGAAGTACTATGCCCTGAAGCGGGGAGCCGGGAACTACAGCGGGTGTAAGTCCTACAATGATTACAGGGAGTTGCTGGAAAAGGAGACAGATATTGATGCGGTGAAGGTTATGACACCCGATCACCTTCATGCAGCAGTATCCATCGCCAGCATGAAAAAAGGGAAGCATGTGGTAATTCACAAGCCCATTGCCAACCGCATGAAAGAGGCTCTGCTTACCATCGATACAGCCAGGAAGACGGGCGTTGGTTCCCACCTGCTGGCCTGGAGTGAAAGAAGCGGACTGGATGTGGCACTGGAGTGGATCAATCAGGGTGTTATCGGAGAGCTGAAAGAGATCCATAACTGGTCGAACCGTCCGGTCTGGCCACAATGGACAGCCAATCCCACAGAGGAGAAGGCCATTCCTGATGGATTTGACTGGGACCTGTGGCTGGGACCGGTACCCGATCGCC
>DAOWNM010000225.1 GCA_030642565.1 Bacteroidota bacterium
GTGATACTCAGCCAGAGGGTCTGGCGTATGCCATCTCCCAAGTTGCGGATCATACATCCTGGCCCCATAGTCATACCAGTCCAGGTTAATTCCCCCCAGTTGCTCGTCCTGAAGCTCCTTTCCATTAAACAGGTACTTGTTGTCATTGCTTGAAGAGTATTGATAAGAGGTCATTCCAAAGGGGTAGTAATCGGTCTTTTGTTTGACTGTCCCCGCTCCATCAAATACCACCCTGATGTTACCCAGGTGGTCCTTCAGGTTATAGTGGAATTCTGTTGATGAAGTGAGCTTATCGATCTTCCCCTCTGGGTTCAGGATGTAATCCAATCCAAACTCATCTGTCCCGTTATTATCGGTATCCTCATATACAAAACTACCTGCATACATGGTCTTGGTAATTGTAGAGCCGTCGGTGAGCTTCTTCAGCCACTTGGTTCCATTGGCATCATAAATATACAACAACTCATCGCCCGTTCCGCTCTCTTCCTGGATTTTTTCCGGCAGATTCAAGTGGTTGTAATAAATCTCAATGTCCCCAGCAAATCCCATATTAAGATTGGAATCTGGTGTTGCGATATTGCAACAATTCAGCTCTGATCCCCTATGCTTGTCACTGAATGGATTTTACAGCTTTATAGATTCTCTAGCTTTCCAGCTTGTTGTAGTATTTGCTCACCATGGCGGCACCAACGATACCTGCTTCATTCATCAATTTAGCAGGGACCACGGGGGCCTTGGTGGTCAGGTGGTGGAAGAACTTATCTCCTTTTTTGCTGGCGCCGCCTCCAATAATGATCCGGTCTGGCCATACCAGCTCTTCCATACGGAGCAGGTATTCGTTAAAACGGCCGGCCCAGGTGTCCCAGTCCAGCTCATTCTTTTTGCGTGCGGCATCGGTGGCGTAGAGTTCGGCATCGGCACCGTGCAGGAGAATATGTCCCATCTCCAGGTTGGGGACCAGTTTCCCGTTGCTGAAGATCACGGTGCCCAGTCCGGTTCCCACGGTAACCAGCAGCAGGGTGCCCATTTCCCCATTTCCTGCTCCAAATTTCACTTCTGCCATGCCGGCGGCATCTGCATCGTTCACCACATGTACTTTGCAGCCGGTGGCCTTTGAGAAGAGTTTATTGAGGTCCTTATCGATCCAGCTATTATCCACATTGGCTGCTGTACGGGCCACACCCTGCTGGATCACCCCAGGAAAACCAGCACCGACCGGACCCTTCCAGTCAAAGTGTATTGTAATCTGTTTAAGGACCCTGGCCACTGCTTCAGGAGTGGCAGGTTGTGGGGTGGGGATGCGGAACCGTTCGGTAAGCAGCTCACCTTTTTTTGTATCAACAATGGCACCTTTTACACCGGAACCTCCTATATCAATTCCCAGAATCTTCCTCAGTTTCATTCGTTAGTAATAATTATAGTCCGTTTGATTGAATAATGGGTTCTAAATTAGTTTTTTTTCTTAACTTTCATATAGCACACATTTTTTAACAGAATATTCAGCAATGGAAGATCAACCAGCCTACAGGTGGAATTCAAAAAAAATTCTTGTTGTGGAAGATGACGAATCAAGTGCCTTCCTGCTCGGTACTTTTTTGAAAAAGACCGGGGCCAGTATCTCCTTTACAACAGATGGGAATGAAGCTGTGGACTATGTTCGCCAGCACCCCGAGACTGACCTGGTCCTGATGGACATTTGTTTACCGGATAAAGATGGTTTCACAGCAACCAGGGAGATCAAGTCCTTTGCCCGGAATGTCGTGGTCATTGCCCAGACAGCCTATGCCTTTTCCATGGATCACATGGAGGCTAAACGGGCCGGGTGTGACGACTATCTTACCAAGCCGCTTAATATGAGACTGCTGCTCGATAAGATGGACGGATATCTCTCCTGATCTTCTATTCAAACAGCGCCTTATACAGGTGGTTGGTCTCCACTGCTTCCCTGCTGAAATGATCCCGGTGGTACATATTGTTGATGTACAGTTTGGTCTGATCCAGGTAGTGGGGTGAAGCGGGTATACCGGATGTTCCTGTGGGGATGACCGTCAAAGACCGGTCCCAGTCGGCCGTTTGGAAGATATGGCGTTCGGAGGCTCCATGATCCGCGATAAAGTTTTTTCCCTTTGGATAGCTGTAGGGAGATACCGTATGGGAGCTACCCCCGATGGGATAGGGCCCCCGGTTGACTTTGAATAACTTTTCAACGATGGGAACACCGCCCATGGGATGCATCAGAGCCACCTTGTGCAGTGTGCCCCACTCCCAGGTGGATACATCGGGTCCGTACATGGATGTGATCGTATCCATGGTATGCTGGAAAGCGGTCCGGATGTTGTCATGGAAACTTTCTGTATTATCAGGTGTATTTACATTGTCGCACCAGAGGGATTGTCCTGTCACTCTTGTTTTCTCCACAAGGTTTTTCGCAATGGCGTTGTAGGCCAGTTGTCTGTAGTGCTCACCCAGTTCATCATGGAACATGGCCCTGTTTAGCTCCAGCCACATGATCTCAAAAATCAGGGCAGCAGCTGAGGTGGAGTGCATGTTATAATCCCAGTCTGCCAGGGCCTGGTAAGCCGGCTGGTACTCTCCACTGGTATGATCCTGCAGTGCATCCAGGTAAACGGGAGTCATTTTCATGGCAAAATGAGAGTTCTGGTCGCGCAGCATTCGCTTAAAGTCTTCTGTTCCCAGTACCTCTTTCTCTTCCAGCATCTCCCGAATCCTTCCTATGCGCCAGGGCAGGCTGAACCATGAACCTATATAGTAGGGGTAGTTATCATCCACGGTCTTGTTATTGGCACTGGAGACATAGCCGCACTCGGGATTATAGGAGTAGGGCAGCTCTTCAAAGGGAACCTGTCCCTGCCAGTCATACAGAGTGGTGTCGCCCGGGTAGACCAGGATACCTCCTGAGTGCCGGATTGGAATCCCCGCCGATGTTTGCAGCCCGATGTTTCCGAATCGATCTGCATAGATAATATTCTGGCTGACCGAATTGAATGTTTTGACCGCTTCCCTGAAATCTTCCCAGTTTCCGGCGTGGTTCAGAAGGTATAAGCTTCTTATTTCATTGCTATACTCATTGCCCTGCCAACTGGCAGAGATTATCCGATCTTTCACACCTTTAAACTCACTGACTACGGGTCCGCGGTGGGTAAAGCGGTTGATCCTTATGGCGGGCTCCTCTGCTCCCTTTACTACGATCTCCTCCTTCACGACTCTCATATCCTGCCATTCACCGTCGAGCAGGTACTGGTTGCTGTCGGCCGGATTGATGGTCTCCAGGTAGAAATCGAGATCATCTACGGTCACATTGGTCATGCCCCAGCCAATATTCTCGTTGTGTCCTGCAATAATAAAGGGGCTACCCGGCAGGGCAACACCTGTCACATTCAACTCTCCCTCGATTACCTGGTGGATCTGGTACCAGATGCCCGGTGCCATCAGGCCCAGGTGCATGTCATTGGCCATGATGGGCATGCCGGTTTCACTCTTCTTTCCGGATACGGCCCAGTTATTGGAGGCTTCAAAAACCTGCAGTCCCAGCTCATCGATGATCCCGATGGCATCGGTCATAGCCGATTGCAGTTCAAGGGTGTTGTCCGAACTCATATAGTCCGGGAAAACGGGTATGCCCTGAAACTTCATATCGGGAAGCAGCTCCCTGAACAGAGTATCGGGGACCACCTGCTGGATTTTATAAAGTGCCATATCGGTGTTCCACCCCGAGGAGAGGTCCCACGCCATGTACCCGATGAGATTAAAAGTATGGACAGTTTCCCAGGGGTCGGGTTTGTATCCCAGCATGGTAAACTCGAAGGAGAGTTTTTTTTGATTCTGGTTGATAAACTGGTTGACCCCGTCTGTGAATGCCTCCAGGCAGAGGAGGATATCAGGATCGGTCTGTGAAATCACCAGGCGGGATTTCTTCGGGAAATCAAGTGCCCTAAAGAGCTGGTCTGCCTCTACCAGTCCGGGATCCAGCACCTCCGACAGGCGCCCTGTGGTGATTCTTCGTAGCAGGTCCATCTGCCACAGCCGGTCCTGGGCCATTACATAACCTACCG
Source organism: Bacteroidota bacterium (assembly GCA_030642565.1). Taxonomy (GTDB): domain Bacteria; phylum Bacteroidota; class Bacteroidia; order Bacteroidales. The sequence continues at coordinate 4,074 of DAOWNM010000225.1, forward strand.
TCCGGTAGAGATCCTCTTCATTGTCGGCATAGATATGGGGAATCCCCACCGAATCGCGGAACACAGTAACAGGAGCCGACAGGTTTTCAAGATCGACATCACTGTTGTAATCAGGCAGTGCCCGCATCTTGACACTGTTTAGATAAATCATACCGCCGGCAACAGCCAGCACGATCACAACCAGGATAATGGTTAGAATGCGCTTTAAAATTTTCATTTCAGGAAAGTCTATTATTGGTTTGATGAAAGCAGGGCCTGCAACTGTACAGGCTGGTGGTCACTGTATTGAAAATTCAGGTCAATGGTTTTAACCTCTTTCAACTCAACATTGGGAGATGCCAGAAAGCAATCGATGATGGTGGTGGGAGAGCTGGACCGGTTATAAGGTGTGGCAACACGCCTGTTCGTGGGAAGTGAAGTGTCGAAGGACCATTTCCACCCGGGGGCGGGGAAATCCTTCTCTACATAGGTCAGATTTTCTGTGTCAAAGCGATGGAAGGGAAGCTCAGGTTTGAGACCAAATGGGGTCTGGTTCCAGTCGCCCCCTACAATGATATAGTTCCCTTTATCATATTCGGAAAGCAGGTAATCACTGAGATAGGACATCTGCTGAGCCCTGAGGGAACCATCGTCGTAAGCCGAATTGTGGGTATTGATGATGACCAGTTCCTTTTGGTTACTAACCTGGTAACGGTTTACCAGGAAGCAGCGGTCCAGCATAAACA
>DAOWNM010000181.1 GCA_030642565.1 Bacteroidota bacterium
CTCGGTCTATAAATCGGCCACTAACTGGGAGTTTTTTAAATTCGCCTTCAGAAAATTTATAGATGCCCTGCCCTCCCTGCTGATACTGGTGATTGTGATTGGAGGGATCGTAGCAGGATTCTTCACTGCCACCGAAGCATCGGCAATAGCTGTTCTCTATGCGCTGATCCTGGCCCTGATCTACAAGGAGATTACCATAAAGGATCTTCCAGACATCATCCTGAAATCGATCCGGACCACCTGCATTGTATTGCTGCTGGTGGCCACCAGCATCGGGATGTCATGGATCATGTCCTACGAAAACATTCCGCAGGATGTAAGTACCGGACTGCTGAGTCTAAGCGACAACCCTGTTGTAATCCTGTTGGTGATCAACTTTATCCTGCTCTTTGTGGGGGTATTTATGGATATGACACCGGCAGTACTGATCTTCACCCCTATTTTCCTGCCCATTGTCTCTGCCCAGCTGGGCATGGATCCCATCCATTTTGGTATTGTGATTGTGCTGAACCTCTGTGTGGGACTCTGTACGCCCCCTGTGGGGTCGGTACTGTTTATTGGGTGCAGTGTGGCCAATCTGAAGATTGAGCAGGTGATCAAACCTCTGCTACCCATGTTTATTGTTATGATTGTGGTGCTGATGCTGGTTACCTATATACCATCGTTAAGCCTCTGGTTGCCTAATCTGCTCATGAAGTAAAAAATAGTTAGCGTATTTTTTACGTTAACTTTGTTTTTGACTTTTTCTTTTCTAAATTAGCCGGCATGAACGTACCCGGAAGAGAAATCAATCCCCATATTTCGGTCGACTGTGTAATCTTCGGATTCAGCACCAATCAGCTGAAGGTTCTACTGATCAAAAGAGCACACACCGGCCCATCTGGCAAACGTATTAAGGATCATAAACTTCCGGGCGACTTCATTACCATCAATGAGGATCTTGACCTGGCCGCCTCACGAACACTGGAGGAACTCACCGGACTAAAAGATATCTACCTTCAGCAGTTTGCCTTTTTTGGACGTCCCGGCCGGATCTCCAACAGGGTGGACATAGATTGGCTCAATGCAACGACAGGACATGAGATCCAGCGTGTGGTGACAGCAGCCTACTACTCCCTGATCAATATTACAGAGACAAACAGCGATTTTGCCATCAAGAACAACGCCGCCTGGATCGACATTCAACAAGTGCCCGATCTTGCTTTTGATCATGACACCATTATTGCAAACGGACTGAAACACCTTCAGAAAACACTGCGTAACGAACCCATTGGGTTTGAACTGCTGCCGGAAAAATTCATCATCAGGGAGCTTCAGAGCCTCTACGAAGTGATTCTGGGTTGTGCACTGGATAACCGTAACTTCAGGAAGAAAATCCTGAAGTCGAAATATATGGTCCAACTGGAAGAGAAGCAGTCCGGTGTGGCCCATAAACCGGCATACTACTATCGTTTTGATAGAAACATTTATGAAAAACATAAAAAAGAGTCCCTTGGCTTTAATTTCTAACCCATTAATTATTAACCAATAACCATTTACCATGTACTTACTTGGATACGACGTGGGAAGCTCCTCAGTAAAAACGAGCCTTATTAATGCAGAATCGGGTCGTTCAGTGGCATCAGCTTTTTACCCTAAAAAGGAGATGAAGATTGATGCTCCCATGGCCGGCTGGGCCGAACAGGATCCTGAACAGTGGTGGGCCAACCTGATGCTTGCCACCAATGATGTGATGCAAACCGCAGAGATCGACCCCTCATCCATCAAATCCATTGGTATCGCCTACCAGATGCATGGACTGGTGCTTGTGGACAAAGATCACCAGTTGCTCCGATCGTCCATCATCTGGTGCGACTCCCGGGCTATTTCCCATGGCGACCATGCCATGAAGAAAATTGGTAAGGACCAGTGTCTTTCACACCTGCTGAACTCACCCGGTAATTTCACAGCCTCTAAACTGAGCTGGGTCATCATGAATGAACCTGAGGTTTACGAAAAAGTTTACAAATTTATGCTGCCGGGCGACTATATAGCTATGAAGATGAGCGGGGAGATCAACACCACCATATCGGGACTATCGGAAGGGATCATGTGGGATTTCCAGGAGAACTCTCTGGCCGACTTTCTGCTGGATTACTACGGGATCCATAAACACCTGGTTCCCGACATTGTCCCCACCTTTTCGGAACAGGGGCGTCTCTCGGCATCTGCCGCCGAAGAGCTTGGACTGGTGCCCGGAATCCGGATCGCCTACCGGGCCGGCGATCAACCCAATAATGCATTCTCATTGAATGTGCTGAACCCCGGTGAGATTGCAGCCACTGCAGGAACATCAGGCGTAGTATATGGTGTAAGCGATGAGGTAAAGTACGATCCCCTCAGCCGGGTCAACACATTTGCCCATGTCAACCACAGTCCTGAGCTTAACAGGCTGGGGGTGCTGCTCTGCATCAATGGCACCGGGATCCAGTACTCATGGTTGAAGCAGAACCTCACACAGAAGGAGATGAACTACCCGGCATTGAACGACCTGGCAATGAATGCACCCATCGGTTCGGACGGACTCCTGATGCTCCCTTTTGGAAACGGTGCCGAGCGGATGCTGGGAAACAAGGATGTGGGGGCCACGATCAAAAACATCAATTTCAATATCCATAACAGTTCCCATCTGGTACGCGCTGCCCAGGAGGGTGTGGCGTTCTCCATGCACTATGGTATGGAGATCATGAAGAAGATCGGGATCAATCCTTCAGTAATCAGGGCCGGAATGGCCAATATGTTCCTGAGTCCGGTATTCAGAAACACCCTGGCAGAGATCTCAGGAGCTATCATCGAGCTGTACGACACCGACGGATCCATAGGAGCAGCCAACGGGGCCGGCATTGGATCGGGCACTTACGGCTCGTTCGAGGAGGCTTTTGAGAACCTGAACAGGCGGATGGTTGTGGAGCCCACAAACAGAGATTCGGAACAGTATACCGAAACTTACGGCAGATGGAAAGATATACTTGAAAAATGCATAAAAGCTTAATATTTGAATATTTACAGATTTTTTGAATCATAATAAAATGGACTACTTATTAGGTGATAAAGAGTATTTCCCGGGCATCGGGAAGATCAAATTCGAAGGCAGGGAATCGGACAATCCACTGGCCTTTAAATTCTATGACGAGAAGAAGGTGGTGGCAGGAAAAACCATGAAAGAGCATATGCGCTTTGCCATCGCCTACTGGCACACCTTTTGCGGAACCGGGGAAGATCCTTTCGGGCCGGGAACCCATCTCTTTCCCTGGGCCAACGGCAACAACGCCATTGAACGCGCTAAAAACAAGATGGATGCTGCTTTTGAGTTCTTCACAAAGATCGGTGCACCTTACTATTGTTTCCACGATATCGATGTGGTTTCAGAGGGTAACCCGATTCATGAATACGAAACCAACATGCAGACCATGGTAAAGTATGCCAGAGAGAAGCAAGCCGACTCGGGCGTGAAGCTACTGTGGGGTACCGCCAATGTTTTTTCCAATCCACGCTATATGAACGGGGCTGCTACCAATCCCGATTTCAACGTGCTTCCCTGGGCGGCCACCCAGGTGAAGAATGCCATGGATGCCACCATTGCACTGGGTGGTGAGAACTATGTATTCTGGGGAGGTCGCGAAGGCTACATGTCGCTGCTAAATACCGATATGAAGCGTGAGCAGGAGCACCTGGCCAAATTCCTACATATGGCCAAGGACTATGCACGCAGCAATGGGTTTACCGGTCCCTTCCTTATCGAACCTAAACCCATGGAGCCCACCAAACACCAGTACGATTTCGATACGGCTACTGTGATCGGGTTCCTGCAAAAGTATGGACTGGCGGGCGATTTCAAAATGAACATTGAGGTGAACCACGCCACCCTGGCGGGACATACTTTCCAGCACGAGCTGCAGGTGGCAGTAGACAATGGGCTCTTCTGCTCCATCGATGCCAACAGAGGCGACTACCAGAACGGCTGGGACACCGACCAGTTCCCGGTCAACCTTTATGAGTTGATCGAATCGATGCTGCCCATTGTGGAGGCTGGCGGATTTACCTCCGGCGGAATCAACTTCGACGCCAAAACAAGACGTAACAGCACCGATATGGAGGATATCTTTATCGCCCATATTACAGGTATGGACGTTTTTGCCAGGGCCTTTGAGATCACCCTGGAGATGCTGGAGAAGTCGGCCTATAAGAAGATGAAAGCAGATCGTTATGCCTCCTTTGACAACGGCGACGGTGCAAAGTTTGAGAAGGGTGAACTGAACCTGGAAGAGCTGAGTACACTGGCCAGAGTCAATGGCGAACCCAAGCAGATCTCCGGAAAGCAGGAGCTCTATGAGTCCATCATAAACCAGTATATCAAATAGAAATTCAGGCACATTAGATTGATAGAATGTTTGTAAGTTAGGGATATGAAAAAAATAGGTCTTTTTATAAAAACAAGCCTTGTTGCACTTTCAACAATGGCACTTTTCAACTGTGCAGGAACAACAGAACCTGCCGAAACCATCAGGTTCTATGTAGGATCTTCAAACGGGAACCTCTCTCACTCTATCTACCTCTGCGAACTGGATCCTGTGAAGGAGGTATTTGCTGTAGTGGACTCGTTTGCAGGTGCCAAAGGGGGTTCTTATCTGGATCTTTCACCAGAGGCAAGATATCTCTTTGTAATCAATCAGGATTACTGGAACAAGGAGCTAAAACACTCCACGGTCACCTCCTTTATCATTGAGCCTGGTACCCTGGCCCTGAAACCGGTCAACAGTCAATCCAGCGAAGGAGCGGGTATCTGTCATATCTATTGCAGCAAGAAGGGTGATTATATCTTTGCCGCCAACTATGGAAGCGGACATGTCACGGCACTTCCGGTGGATGAGAACGGGGTGATTGCTCCGGCCAGCAGTGTGGTGATCGGAGAGGGTAGTGGTCCGGTAGAGAGCAGGCAGCAGGGACCCCATGCCCACCAGGTGATGCTGGATCCCGGTCAAAATTTCCTGCTGGTCCCCGACCTGGGAACCGACAGGGTGATGATCTATACCTTTGATCCGGAAAGTGGAGTCCTGACTCCCAATCCGGTCCAGCCCTTCTTCAGTCTGGCCCCGGGTGCCGGTCCACGCCACCTGGCCTTTCATCCCGATGGAAAATCGCTCTACATAGTCAATGAAATTAACTCCACCATCACTGCCTGCAATTACAATAGTGCCGATGGAACCATCACTGAAGTGAACACTCTGAGCACCGTGGAAGTGTCGCACGAGGGTATGAAATACCCGGCAGCAGTAAGGGTTCACCCCAATGGCGGTTTTGTATACGCTTCCACAAGGGGTGAAAACAGTTGTATCACCACCTTTAAGATTAACAGTGACCGGTCTGCCACCATGATCCAGGTGATGGAGCAGGTACCCAACTGGCCCAGGGATTTCAATGTGGATCCTTCGGGAAGATATATGCTTGTGGCAGGGGAACGTTCAGATGAGATCAGGCTCTACAATATCGATCCTGAAAACGGCGTGCTCTCTGAAACCGGTGGCATGGTTAAACTGCCTGCACCGGCCTCCGTTCTGTTTGTTCAGTGAGAATAGCCTGACTGAAACTGGCCATTGCCGGTAGAGGATCAGAACAGTTTCAGGATCCCGTAGATACCGACCATGAATATTGCTATACAGCTGATAACCAGGAAGAAGTTGTAAAGTCTTCCCGGTGCAAGCAATCCTTTTCCCGGGCCGAATCTGAACCAGATTCCGGCAATCACCACGATAAAGAGCATTACAAAGGTGGCGATCCCACCAATGGTCACCATCAGTACCGGCAGTTTGATAAGCAGAAAAGCGATGGTCCAGAGC
>DAOWNM010000164.1 GCA_030642565.1 Bacteroidota bacterium
CATAAAGCTAAAGAAAGGGGATTCCATCTATCTCTTCTCAGACGGATATCTGGATCAACTGGGAGGCCCGCTAAGAAAAACATACCGCGCCATCAATTTCAGAAAGCTGTTGCTGGAGATTCAGGACCGGCCCATGGGCGAGCAAAAAGTGATCCTGATAGAAAAAATGGCTGCCTGGCAGGGAGAAGTGGAGCAGATTGATGATGTTCTGGTGATGGGAATCAGGATATAATATATTCAAAAGTGAGCTTCGACATCCTCGACATCTCCTGGCCCACTTCGAGCATATCTTCATCATCCTCTTCATAGAGCCATTTAATCTTCAGATCAAGTCCAAGTAAATGCAGTGCATTCAAAGATTTAAAAATATCGAGGATATACTTGGCAGAGGTTGAGTTAAAGTACTCGAAATTAAACAGACACTGCAGCCCGGATGTCCGCTGATCATCCTGGAGGCTCTCCTGGGAAGCCGTATAGGCTTCCAACCACTCCAGCACTGGTAGATAAAACTTACGAACATTCTCAGGTCTGGATTCACCCGAGAACTCAAAATTTTTCATCTCCGGATCAAGTACAATAAGTGGTGAGTTAGCCGTTGGTTCGATAGTTAGCTTTTCCATTGGTTATTCTTTAATAGTGATATGCATTGTAAAATAGGAGTGCACCGGACCTGCAGGATCGAAGTGGTAGCGAATATTTTCATCTGTCCGCAATGCCATGGTAATCAGTCCGAGGCCTGCACCACGGTCCCTGTCTGAAGTCTCTTTGTTGATCACCTCCTCATAGAGTGATTTCAGCGCTTTGTCGTCCATCTTGTTTATACGATTCAACTTAAACCTTAGATCGTCTACCTGATCATTCTGAATAAGGTTTCCCGCGCTAACAACAAATTTTCCCTCCTGCTCTTTTACCTGTATCTGTGGAGGCCTTTGTAATATCCGGAGCTTGCCCTGAACAGGAGCGGAATACTTGAAAATATTATCGATCGATTCGACCACAGTTCCATAAACCCGTTTCCTGACAGGTTTTCTGAGTGCATTAAACTGCCGGGCCGACTTCAGTTGGTTAAGCAACTTCTCCATGGTCTCAAAGGAGATGGAACCCTCAAAATCGATAATTGCTTCCTTATTCTCCATCAGAAAGTCAAAATAAGAAAAAAAAAACACATTTCGGGGGTAACCACTTAAATTTGAATATATTCGTATAGAGACACTAAATCATGAGTGAAGCCATTTTAAAAGCAATGATGCAACTCTTTGCATTAATTGTGGATATCGATGAGATTCAGGAGATATCAAAAAAGGAGAGAGCCATCATACGTGCATTTCTTTCCCGTCAGTTGAATAGTGAACTTACGGAGAAGTACATGGCCATCTTTGAGAACTACCTGCAACACTATCACCATGATACTATTGATAAAGAAAGCATTAGGCGAAAGAAAAGGAGATCCCTTACTGCCGTTCGAATCCTCTCTATATGTGAACAGATCAACGAGGAACTGGAACAACGGCAGAAGATCTATGTGATCATACAACTGGTGGAATATATTGCATACGGGATTGTAATTCGCGACACAGAACTGGAGTTCCTGCAGACTGTGGCCACGGCATTCAATCTTGACGAGGAGGAGTACATGCAGATCCTCCATTTTGTAGTATACCCCCTGGAAGAGATGCCTGTTAAGGAGTCTGTATTGCTCATCAGCAGTGGTCACGAAGCTGGTGTTAAGGGAGTACATCATATTCATAACCATCACCTTGAGGGTCTGATCTATTTTCTAAATATAACAAGTGTCAACACCTATGTACTTCGTTATCAAGGAAAAGAAGATCTGTTCCTGAACGGTCAGCGGATACAGTCGGGAATCACCTACACCTTCGATCACGGATCTTCAGTCAGGGGACAGAAAATTGATACCATCTACTACACAGATGTGGCCGGAGTTTTCTCTGTTGCCTCTTTCAGTTCACGAATAACCTTTATCGCCAGGGATGTTGAGTTTCGTTTCAGGAACAGCAGCAACGGGATCCATGGATTTAATTTTAATGAGGAGTCGGGCCGGCTGATAGGAATCATGGGTGGAAGCGGTGTTGGTAAATCAACACTGCTCAACGTATTAAACGGCAACCTGGAACCACAGCAGGGAGAGATCCTGGTCAACGGGTATAACCTTTATCACGAAAAGGAGAGGCAGCAATTGAAAGGAGTCATCGGTTTTATTCCCCAGGACGACCTGTTGCTGGAGGAACTGACTGTCAGGCAGAATCTCTATTACAATGCAAAACTTTGCCTGGATAACCATGATGAAGCCCAGCTTAATGAAGTGGTCGACCAGGTATTACACGATCTGGATCTATATGAAATCAGGGATCTGAAGGTGGGAAAGCCCCTTAACAAAGTGATCAGCGGTGGCCAGCGCAAAAGAGTAAATATCGGGCTGGAACTGATCAGGGAACCCTCTGTTCTCTTTGTGGATGAGCCCACATCGGGACTCTCATCAGTCGACTCTGAAATGGTAATGAACCTTCTGCGGGAACAGGTTTTTAAAGGAAAACTGGTGATTGTGAATATTCACCAACCATCGTCCACTCTATACAAGATGTTTGACCGGATCATCTTCCTGGATAAGGGGGGATACCAGATCTATTGCGGGAACCCCTCCGAAGCGGTGGTCTACTTTAAAACTAAAAGCAATCATGCCAATGCCAATGAGGATCAGTGCATCCGGTGTGGCAATGTGGATCCTGACCAGGTGCTTCAGATCATAGAGGCTAAAATTGTGAATGAACACGGCAAACTCTCCCGTACCCGGAAAACGAGCCCAAAGGAGTGGTTCGATCTCTTTATAAGCAACAGGAAGAGTCCGCCACAGGAGCCGCCCGGTAAAGAAAAACTTCCCGATAATCAATACAGTATTCCCGGACTCCTGAAACAGACTAAAATATTCTTTACCAGGGACCTGCTCACCAAACTCACCAACAAACAGTATATCCTGATCACACTTCTGGAGGCACCCCTTCTGGCAGTGATCATGGGTTATTTTACCAAATATTTCAGTGGCACCTCCGACAATCCTGCAGCTTATGTGTTCCGAAACAATGAGAACCTGCCCGCATTCCTGCTGATGAGTGTGGTGGTTTTCCTCTTCCTGGGAATGACCATCAGCTCGGAGGAGATTATCAAGGACCGTAAGATCATACAGCGGGAATCCTTTCTAAATTTGAGCAGGGGGAGCTATCTCCACTCCAAGATCCTGATCATGTTCGCCATCTCTGCCTTCCAATCGCTCTCCTATGTATTGATCGGCAACCTCATCTTCGAAATCAAAGGAATGCTGTTCAGTTACTGGCTGGTTCTCTTCACCACCTCCTGTTTTGCAAATCTTCTGGGTTTGAATATTTCGGCCGGACTGAACTCTGTGATCACCATCTATATTCTTGTTCCATTCCTTTTGATTCCACAAATCCTCTTTAGCGGGGTACTGGTGAAGTATGACAAACTTCACAAAAGCCTTACCAACTATGAATATGTTCCGGTGATTGGTGATATGATGGCCTCCAGATGGGCCTATGAAGCACTGGCCGTAGAACAGTTTAAAAACAACAGGTTCCAGAAAGTGTTCTTTGGTATAGAACAGGAGATCAGCAGTGCCGATTACCTGCAGGCTTATCTGATTCCCAAGCTGGAGATCAAACTGAATGAATTGCAGCAACGTTTTATTGCAGGCGCTGATCCTGAAAAAACTCATGCGGGGCTGCAAGTTTTATCAAACCAGCTGTCAGAACTGGGGAAACTGGTTCCTGAGATTCCGGCCTATACGCATGTTGGAGCAGATTTGAGTCCGCTAAATGATTCAACTGTTGTTTCCATTCAAACCTATCTCAAGCGGATAAGCGACCTGTCACGCAGCAGGGTGGGGAAAGGACAAAAAGAGAAGAACGAAATTAACAAAGCGTTGATTGCGCAACTGGGAGGCCTCCAGGCTTACACCACCTTCAGAAACAAATACGATAACAAGAGTCTCTCTGAACTGGTGCTGGACCGGTATGCCTACGATAAGGTGGTCGAAAAAGATGGCCGCATGATCAGGAAACATCAACCCGCCTATATGAAGCCCACTTCCAGGTTTGGGAGGGCACAGCTATATGCACCCAACAAGCAGTTAGGCAACTTTGAGATTGATACGCTGTGGTACAATGTAATCGCCATCTGGCTCTATACCCTGGCGCTTTACCTGACACTCTATCATGATCTTCTTCGAAAAGTGGTTACCTTCTCCGAAACAAGAAGGCTCACTCGGAAACAAACCACCTGATCCCCAGGGTGAACGAGATCATATTATTATTGATTAACAAAGGTTTCTCGTTGGTCAACGGACTTAAATCGGGCAGGTACTGCAGTTCTGCAGACAATCCCAGCCGTTGAAGCCTGAACTCAAAGCCCGCACCACAGGTCAGCCCCAGAATCAAACTATTCTGGTCAACCAGCGGATATTCAGATCCGGAGCTGTATTTCAACAGGATATCGATCCTTGGACCCAGTATAAAATAGGGAACCAGGGAACCCTGGCCCAGTCGGTATCTTGCCATGGGTGCAAAAGAGAGATAACTGAAGGTCGAGGTTGTCATCTCCCCCTCATTGACAATGATGCGGTCATGATCCAGGTGATTGACGGTGACCGATTGCGTTCCGGATAAGCACTTTGTTCAACGCCTCCACAGCAAATTTGGGAGAGAGTATATCATTCAGCATCACCTGGTACTCTCCCAAAGAAAAGAGATGGCCCCCACTGATGGGGAAGGCTGCCCATGAATAAACACTTCACCCGAAGTGGGTCTCAGCAACCCGCACATCATCCTTATGGAGGTGGTTTTACCGGCCCCGTTGGGGCCCAGAAATCCAAACACCTCCCCCTGTTTTACCTGCAGTGAAAGATGGTCCACAGCTGTTAGCTCCCCGTACCTCTTCACAAGGTCCCTGACTTCAAGTGCAACACGGTCCATGCTTGATCCCTGCGTCATATCCAATGGTAAGTTCGTAAATTCAATACTCACAATCAATGTTTCCTCCAGATCATTCGATACTTTGCTATCTTTAGCATACCAAACAAAAAAACAGCAGAGTCATGCCCCGCATTTTTAATCCGGTCGACATTTCCCAGGAAGATAAAGAGATACGAAAAGACTATTTCGATCGCCATACTCCGGTGATCATTTGCGATAACTATGCCAAAGAAGGTGAGAAATTCAGAGTAAAGATCCGCCTGGGAACCGAATACAACCATCCCGACGATCCGGATCACTTTATCAACTATATTCAGTTATGGAACCGGGAAACTTTTATCGCCGAGGCCCATTTTGCCCCGGGAACCCTGGGCAACAGACCGGAGCATATGGAGGTCGATTTTTATATTGTACCCGGAGCTGTGACCATGAACCTGTCGGCTATGTCGGCCTGCACCAAGCATGGATTATGGCAGAGTGAATCCAAAGAGGTGGCCATCAGGAAACGATAATCCCACTTTAATCGAACAGCTCTTCTGTCTCCTCGAACAGCTCTTCTGTCTCCTCAAAACCTTCATACCCGGAGGTCCCTATAAAAGAGACAAATGATATCTTCCACTCCCCGTCTACCTTCTCCAGGTATCGGACCTGAATGCTTTTGATCTCAGTTGTATCATCATCAAAGGCAGAGGTCCACTTCTGATCACACAATACAAAGGCAGATTTGGGACAGATCTTCATCCGGTAGTTCGTTTTTTCAACATTGATGTGCAGGTCAATACCCAGATCGTCCTCTGTCTCATCCCCAGTCATATGTTTTGAAACCTCCTCCCAACCTTCTGCGAACACATAATTATCTGCGCCCGCGGTTAACCGGATATTCGTGGAATCCTGCACATGTGTTGAATACATCGCCTCAAAATCCCGATCAATATAAGTCTGTGTCTCCGTGTTCATTACCTCAATAATGGCAGCTTTTTCCTTTTCATAGTCAATGGCTTTTTCACAGCCTGTAACTGCAAATGCTGCAATAATTAGAGCCGAAAGAATTGTGTATCTCATGATTTAAGTTGTTAGGTTAATGTTTTATGAAGGCTAAGTAGCCCGCCATCCCGTCTTTGCAAAATACAACAATGCGCTGTTAAAGTCAATTTATTATTACATTTGCTTATGATGAAAAGGATTATTTTCATACTGAATCTGTTTCTAACTTTCGGAGTTACAACTCTCTCCGGCAACCAAAGCTTTCCGGTTCCAAATAACGGAGTTCTTGATCTAAGGAATAGCGTATTGAATGATCAAACCATCATCAACCTGAACGGAGAATGGATATTTCACTGGGAGAA
>DAOWNM010000244.1 GCA_030642565.1 Bacteroidota bacterium
CGGGTGCGGGGCTTCACATAGCGCGAAAGCTTTTTATCGAAATGGTGCTCACGGATATATTGCATGATAAGTCCGCGCGAAAACTGCGAAAAGTTGCTGCTGATACTGACCGGTCCGATCATGTACCTGTACTCACTGTGTTGCAGCAGGAAGTAGAGGATCCCTTTCCAGAGCAGGAAGAGCGGCATGGGTCTGCGCTGATACTCTTTGATGACAAAGGAGCGCCCCAGCTCCAGGGACTGTCGCAGGATGGGATAGAAACGGCGGTTCATCCTGAAGAGGCTCTGCAGGTAGAAGCCCTTCACACCATATCGCCGGAGAATCTCCTCCCCCTTTCCCACACGGTAGGCCCCTACAATCCTTTTTTCCTGGTTATCCCAGACAAACAGTTGATTGTAGTAGAGGTCGTACTCATCGAGATCCATGGAGTGGTTGGTTCCCTCCCCCACATCCCGGAAGGTAATCTCCCTGAGCCTGCCCAGCTCAAACATGGTCTGAGGGATTTCCGTACTGGGGGTGCAGAAGACATCAAACTGATCGCTGGAGAAGAGGGTATACTCCTCGCGGATCTTCTCAATCTCATCAATGATCAGTCCGGGTGACACAGGAGAGGCAATTGGTTCGGGCTTTTTGTTCCTGTTGATGCGGGGTCTGAAAAACTTCTTCACCTCCAATACCGAACCGAGGGCATAGGTTTTGGCCCGCAGGTAGCGTCCATAGGTGCTGATATCTGAAAAGCTCTCCTGCTCCTTTACGCTCACCGGATTGCCAATGCGGATACGGATCTTCTTGTGTTTCTTATTGAACACCTCGGCCGGAAGGCGCACGGTACGCAGCGAAGGGTGGATCAATCCAAGAAGATGGAACAGGCGGGAGTTGGAGCCCTGAAAATAGACCGGCACCACCGGCACCTTTGCCTTCTTGATCATCTTCATGGCCGGGTACTGCCATTCGCGGTCGCTGATGCCATAGTGGTCCTCGTTGTAGCTGGAGACCTCACCTGCCGGGAAGATTCCCAGCACACCTCCCTGCTGCAGCTGTTCCAGGGCCATCTTAACTCCTCCCAGACTGGATGCTGCACCCTTCCTCCGTTCAAATGGGTTGACCGGCAGCATATATTCCGATACCGGCTCAAGCTTATTGAGGACAAAGTTGGACATCACCTTGATATCGGGGCGGACACTGGAGAGGATCTTCACCAGAAGCATCCCGTCGATGCCTCCCAAAGGGTGATTGGAGACGGTAATAAATGCCCCCTCTTTGGGGATCTTGGAAAGCTCCTCCTCACTGACCTCGTACTGCAGCTCCAGCTTCTCGATCATTGCATCGATAAAATCCATGCCCCGGTGGTAACTGATCTCTTCGTAAAGCTTGTTCAGTTTGTTAATGCGAAGTAGAGTCATCAGCACCTTAGCAGCACTGCCACCGCCAATGCGCTTATTAAGTCTGGCGGCTTTGATAAATTCATCTGTTTCGACCAGTTTCAAAGTTATTGGGTTGGTGTGCTACAAAGATAGAGAAAGTTTATCTTTACGCTTTACTTAAATAAAGTACTGCTGTAGATGAAACGTTCCCGTATGCTCCTGCTGGCTCTGCTGTCGGCCCTGCTCTTCTCGATTCCCTTTTTCCAATGGGGTACCGGTCTTCTTTTGATGGTGGCCTTTGTACCACTCCTCTTTATCGAGGATGAGATAGCAAAGAGAAAGTCAAAACGTAAGAAGAGAGATCGCAGGGGTTCGGTCATCTGGTACGCCCTGCTCACCTTTACTGTGTTTGTACTTTTGACCACCTGGTGGGTTTACTGGGCCACCTGGACCGGCATTGTGGCATCGGTGATTGTGAATGGCGGGTATATGACCCTTACTTTCCTGGTGTTTCACCGTACGCGACGGAAGCTGGGCGACCGGCTGGGGTATGCCTCCCTGGTGATTTTCTGGCTCGCCTTTGAATTTCTCTATATCAGGGCCCAGATCAACTTCCCCTGGATTGTGCTGGGGAACGGATTTGCCAACGATGTAATGATGATCCAGTGGTACGAATGGACCGGAGCCCTGGGAGGATCGCTCTGGGCGCTGGTAATGAATATATTGATCTTTAAGCTGGTGAAGGGATGGTTGGCCAATCGCTCCTTTGCCGCCAACCGCTCACGGATCGGCTGGGTGCTGGGCGTTCTGGTGGTTCCCTTGCTCTTCTCTCTGGTGCGTTTCTTATCGTACGAAGAGGTGGAAGACCCCTATGAAATGGTGGTGTTGCAGCCCAATATCGATCCCTTTGAAAAGTTTAGCGCCATTTCCCAGGCAGAACAAACTGAATACCTGCTGAATATAGCCGATTCACTGGTGACTCCGGAGACTGATTATATTATCGGGCCTGAGACCTTTATCAACCCCCCCCCGGCGCTATGGTTATCGCTTATTGATCAATATCCTGAAGTCATTAAATTGAAGGCTTTCCTGAAGAATTATCCCATGGCCAAACTGGTGATTGGCGCCAGCACATACAAGCTTTATACAGAACCCTCGGAGTTTACTTCCACCAGCCGGCCATATCGCGGCGGCCCTAACCGCTGGGACTATTTTAACTCTGCCTTCCAACTGGATGCTTCCGGAGAGATACCCATTTATCACAAGTCCATGCTGGTCACCGGGGTGGAGAAGATGCCGCATAAGGAGTTGCTGGGCTTCCTGGAAAATCTTGTTGTGGATCTTGGAGGAACCATGCGCGGCAATGGTACTCAGGAGTTCAGGGAGACCTTTGCCTCGCCGCAGGACGGTACCCGGGTGGCTCCGATCATCTGCTGGGAATCGGTCTTTGGCGAATATGTCACCGACTATGTGAGTGAAGCGGGGGCCAATTTCCTCTTTATTATCACCAATGACGGGTGGTGGAAGGAGACCCCGGGTCACCGCCAGCACAACAGCTTTGCCCGCCTGAGGGCCATCGAAACCCGCCGCAGTGTGGCCCGAAGTGCCAACACCGGTATCAGCTCATTGATCAATCAGCGGGGTGTGGAGCTGGCCCGCATAGGATGGTGGGAGCGATCGGGACTGCGTGGCACCCTCAACAAGAACGATAAGATCACCTTCTATGTAGAGTATGGTGACTACCTGGGACGGATCGCGGTGCTACTTACCGTGATCCTGCTGCTCTATAGCGTAGCGGTCAGGTATATCAGGAAATAGTTATAGGCTCATGGGAAAATGAAACGCCTGGAACGACTCACAGGGATCATTCAGCATTTCAATGCTGTTCTTCAAAGCTCAGGATCCATATCACAGGACCACCATCGAACTGCTGGCTGATCCCTCTTTTGTTATCAGTTTATAAATGTATACTCCCGATCCGACTGACTGATTATGATCATCTTTCCTGTCCCATACAATTGTATGCATCCCCATAGCTATGAATCCTTCAATAAGGGTATTGATCTTCCTTCCACTCATATCATACACGGTCAATGAGGCTACACCCGGCTCCTTCATTCTGAAGCTGATTTCAGTTTGCATGGAGAAAGGATTGGGATGGTTTTGCAATAATTGTATTAACGGATTTGTTACAGATGGCCGGTAGGCAGAGGAGATCCCGGAAGGATCAATATGGACAATGGTTCCTGCCCGGCCTGTAGCCCATCCGGTTGTATTATCCGGGAATGAAACTGATTTCAATGCAGCAGCGGTTGCTTCATGATCCACCTTTTCCCAGGAGGTACCTCCATCCAGTGTATAGAAGATATCGCCCCACTCTCCCACCATCCACCCGTGTACGGAATCTGTAAAACAGAGATCGGTCAAGATATTGTCATTGACCAGGCCCTCACCCCATATCTCTCCTCCGTCTGTAGTAATAAAATTACGTTCGCCACAAACAGTTCCCTGCTGATCACCGGAAAAACCGATATCAAAAGTGTTGGTCCATTCTTCAGGCAGCGATTTAACGGTCCATGTTTCTCCGCCATCCCCGGTTTTTAAGAGATCACACTGCGCTCCAAGGATCCATCCCGTTTGCTCATCCTGAAAAAGCAATGATCCGGTTTTGATGGCAAATCCGATGGTGACAGACCCCTCTTGTCCGGTGCTGACCATCTCCCAATTTATCCCGCCATCCGTTGTTTTGAGTAGACGTATATAGTCCTCGGGATAAGAGTTCCTGTCGGTCAGAGCCCAGCCGTTCTGGTCGTCCAGGAAGAAGAGGTCAACAATCTGACCTTCGGAAACCCCCACCGCCTGTTGTGACCAGGACTTCCCCCCATCGTTGGTAAACAGTACTCCTGAAGTTGTTGCGTCACCAAAATCATGAACAACTCCTACAGCCCAGCCACTATTTTCACTTACAAACTGTACTGCATTCAGCCTGAAAGCAAATGCCCACAC
>DAOWNM010000125.1 GCA_030642565.1 Bacteroidota bacterium
CCTGGAAATTTATGTTTTAAAGTGCTTCCAATCATGCTATAGAGCGACTCTATATCATCAGGTTTCATTCGCTCCCCATAGGGAGGATTCATAATCAATGTAGCTCCCTCCATACCCTCTGTATCAGCAAGATTCTCCTGTTCCACGGTTATGATGTGCTGCAGATCCATCTGCTTCACCTGGCGACGGGTAAGTTCAACAGCTTCAGCATCCGCATCCCGTGCAATGATCGGGACAGTTACCTCTTTTTCATCAGACAGTTTTTGAGCCACGTGCTCCATTAGATCCATGTCAAAATCTTTCCATTTCTCAAAACCGTACTGTTTTCTGAAGATCCCTGGAGGGATATTCGCAGCAATCAATGCTGCCTCAATGGCCAATGTACCGGAGCCACACATGGGATCCAGAAAAGGGGTTTTACCTTCCCAGCCTGAAATCATTACCATGCCTGCGGCCAGCACCTCATTTAAAGGGGCCTCAAAATATCCATGTCCCGTTCTGTATCCACGCCTGTGGAGCGACCCGCCAGAGCTATCCAGTGAAATGGTCACCCATTTTCCCGAAATATGTGCATTAATAAGAAGATCAGGTTGTTCCCTGTTCACTGAGGGCCTCAGGCTGGTCGCCTCTCTAAACCGGTCCACAATGGCATCTTTTACCTTTTGAGAGACATACTGGCTGTTATTGAAGTGGGGGGAATGGACCACAGAGTCGATGGAAAAAGTCATCCGGTTATCAAGGTACCGTGACCAGTCGAATCGTCTCACCTTCCTGTAGAGCGTATCTGTATCTGCTGCCTCAAACTGCAGGATGGGAAGCAACACCCTCAGTGCTAACCTGGAAGCCAGGTTCACCCGGTACATCAGTGCCATTCCTCCATAGAAAGTAACACCCCTGTTTCCAATTTCTGTCCGGCTCGCCCCGAGGGACTTCAACTCTTCGGCCAGCAAAAGTTCAAGACCTTTTAGAGTCTTTGCGTGAAATTTCTCACCTCCTGTCATAAGAGAAGTTTATCAGTAATCGACTTTAGCCAGTTTCTGGTGAAGTAAGGATGGATTTTCCAGGATCTCAACGGCTTTATTAAAAACCTCATCGGTGGGGTTATAGACCTCAAAGAAGTACTCCATTCCCCACAGGTCCCTGGCCATATAGCTTTTAAACAGCAACGAAATATGCTCTTTTGAAATGCTCCAGTCTCTTTCATTGAATTCCAACCCCTCATCAGTGGCATAGGAAACAAGCATATTCAATGCACTCTTTGGAGGAGTATAGCCGGTGTTAAATGATTTAAAATCAAGGTATTCCTGCTGTAGCCCCTTCCTGTGATCGTCCACATACTGAAGGACAAAACGGTTAAAAATTCCTTTCCCGATCAAATGACGGTAGTAATCGGAGTAGGCAGTAGTATCCATAGGAACAAAATAGTCGGGCATTATTCCCCCTCCACCATAGACGGTCCGGTTCAATGTAAGTGTTCTGTATTGCTGCGATTCAGGGAATACAATGCTATCGGCACTGGATAGCTCCCCATTGTTATAGCGGTTGATCAGATCCAGCGCATACTCCTCATACCCGTTTTCATAGGACTTCTGGATCAACCTGCCCGTTGGAGTATAATACCTTGCTACCGTAAGCCGGATCAATGAACCATCGTTCAGCATAAATGGCTGCTGGACCAGGCCTTTTCCAAAAGAGCGTCTTCCAACAATCACTCCCCGATCCCAGTCCTGAACTGCTCCGCTGACAATCTCACTGGCAGAAGCCGAATTACCATCAATCATAACCACCAGGTTTCCTTTTTCAAAGAGCCCTGACCTCCTGGCCTGGTACTTTCGGTCAGGTACCTTGGAGCCTTCAGTACGTACAATCTCCTTGTTCCCTGAGAGAAAATGATCGGAAAGTTCCACCGCCACCGGGAGCCAGCCACCACCATTGCCAGACAGGTCCAGGATCAGATCTTCCATACCCTGTTCCTTTAAAGATTTCGTTGCTCGCTCGAATTCATTAATGGTGGTATGAGAGAATCGGGCCAGCTTAACATACCCGATCCTGCTATTCACCATGTATGCTGCATCCAGACTGTTTACCGGGATCTTGTCTCTTGTGATGGAGAAATCCAACAACTCCCTGCTGTTTCGACGCTTCACAGAGACCTCAACAGTACTCCCCTTCTCACCTTTCAGCAGACCCTGAACCTCCCGGGTTGTGATCCCTGTGCCTGCCACAGTTTTGCCTTCTACCTTTACAATCCTGTCTCCGGCCATAATCCCCACCCGTTCGGAAGGTCCTCCGGATATTGCCCTTATAATATATATGGTATCCTCCAGAATATTGAAACTGACTCCAATGCCTTCAAATTCACCTTCCAGTTGTTCATTCAACTCCTCCAGATCCTCTTTACTAAGGTAGGAGGAGTGCGGATCAAGCTCATGCAGCATCCACACAATGGTACGTTCCACCACATCGCTCTCATCAACTGAATCCACATAAAAATGGCTGATCTTTTCCATTACCTGGGCAAGCTTTATTGCCTCAACATTCCACTGTCCCTGCAATATCTGTGGTGCAACCATTAAAAAAGCAAGCACCATATATCTGTAAATGCGACCCATAATTTTTCTGCTTAAAGTTCCTGCAAAGCTATTCCCATTCAATGGTGGCAGGTGGCTTTGAACTAATGTCATAAACCACCCTGTTGATTCCGTGCACCTTATTTATAATATCATTGGATACCACGCTGAGCACCTCATGTGGCAGATGTCCCCAATCGGCAGTCATCCCATCAGTGGAGGTAACTGCCCTCAATGCCACTACATATTCATAGGTCCGCTCATCACCCATAACACCCACCGATTGGACAGGAAGCAGTATGGCACCCGCCTGCCATATACGGTCATACAGTCCAAACTTGTGCAGTGCTTTGATATAGATATCATCGGCCTCCTGCACCAGACGAATCTTCTCCCGGTTGATCTCTCCAAGGATCCGGATTCCCAGTCCGGGCCCTGGAAACGGATGTCGCTTCAGGAAAGAGGATGGAATCTCAAGTGCCTTCCCTACCCTCCTAACCTCATCCTTAAAGAGCAGCCTTAATGGTTCGACTACTTTCAGATGCATCTTCTCAGGCAAACCACCCACATTATGGTGCGACTTAATGGTCGCTGAGGGACCATTGACTGAGACGGATTCAATCACATCCGGATAGATGGTACCCTGTCCGAGCCATTTCACACCTTCCAGTTTCTTTGCCTCCTGCTCAAATACCTCTATGAAGTTCTTTCCGATACTTTTTCTCTTCTCTTCGGGATCGGTAATCCCCTCCAGATCATCAATAAACTTATCCCTGGCATTCACTCCTATAACATTCAATCCCAATTCTTTATACGACTCAAGCACATCGGTAAACTCATTTTTCCTGAGTAATCCGTTATCTACAAAAATAGAGGTCAGGTTGGACCCTATAGCCCTGTGTAGCAGGATAGAGGCTACGGTAGAATCAACACCGCCCGACAGGCCCAGAATAACCCTGTCACCTCCCACTTTCCTCTTCAGTTCACTTACCGTACTCTCCACAAAAGAATCAGGGGTCCAGTCCATGGCACAGCTACAAATGTCCTTCAGAAAATTATAAAGAATGGTTTTCCCTTCTGTGGTGTGATATACCTCCGGATGGAACTGTAAACCGAAAGTGGACTCTTTTAATGATGCATAGGCACCTACCTGTATATCTCCCGTACTGGCAATTACCTCACAATCGGGTGGTAGTGAATTAATGGTGTCGCCATGAGACATCCATACCTGGGTATTGGGTTTAAGATTTTTCAGCAACGGATGTGCTTTGTTGATAAAGTCCAGCCGTGCCCTGCCATACTCCCGGGAATTGGACTCTTTCACTTCACCCCCATAGAAATGAGAAAGATACTGCGCCCCATAACAGATACCCAGCAAAGGAAACAGCCCCTTGATTCCCTTCAGATCAGGAATGGGAGCATGCTCATCTCTTACTGAAAACGGACTTCCTGAAAGAATAACCCCCTTCACTGTTTCATCAGGTTCAGGAAAGTGGCTGTATGGATGTATCTCACAATAAACATTATGTTCCCGTACCTTCCTGGCAATCAACTGAGTATACTGAGACCCGAAATCAAGGATCAATATCTTTTCATTCACCTGTTCACTGATTTAATTAGTACAATAGATGCAAAATTACTATTATTCTTTGGATAGCCGCTCAGATGGAATGGAATAGATATCACCATCATTCACCCCTGTAGTGTTTTCAAAAACTTCCTTTGCTTCATTCTCCAACAGAAGCGGCTCCTTGTACCTGCTGGAGAAGTGTCCGATAAGCAACTTTTTAACTCCTGCTAATTTTGCCAGTGTGGCAGCCTCTGCAGCTGTGGAGTGCTGGGTCTGTGCTGCAAGCTTCTTATCACTGTCCGAAAACGTGGCCTCATGAAACAGCAGATCGACCCCCTCCACTATCTCGGCCAGTTGCGGATCAAACAACGTATCTGAGAGGTAGGCATAGGATCGCTGATGAAAAGGTGGTAGCGTCAGTTGACTGTTGGGTATAACAGTTCCGGAGTCGGTTACAAAGTCCTCGCCCCGTTTCACTTTCACAATATCGGCTATTCCAAGACCAAAAGCTTCAATCTGCTCCTTACTTATATTTAACGGCTTCTTCTTCTCCCTGAACAGGTAGCCAAAAGCGGGGGTTCGGTGTTTCAAAGGAATAGCATTGATAGTCAGTTTATCACTCTCAAATATAAAATCGTTGCTCTCAGATGGGGTTATAAACTGCAGATTAAAAGGTAATGGTCCAAAAAACCTGCTGTAAAAACCCATTAACTCTTCCAGGGCATGGGGTCCATAGAGTTGAAGGGGAACCTTCCGTCCCATTGCTCCAAGCGTGGAGAGAAGACCGAAGAGTCCAAATACGTGATCTCCGTGAAGATGGGAAATAAGAATATGATGGATCCTCGACGGATTGATTCCGTATTGCCTGAGGCGGATCTGGGCCCCCTCCCCGCAATCGATTAAAAAAAACCGCTCACCTGCCTTAAGCAGATGAGCGGTTGGGAATCGTTTTGCAGTAGGCAGTGCAGCACTACTACCCAATATAGTCAGTTCAAATAACACCCGGGCCTCTTTTAACCAGCCTCCTTAATCAAGGAAACTGCTTCGTCCAGGGAATTTGAAATATTTAATACAGTATCAAGCTGAGATATGGTAATTAGCCTTTCAACTGCATCATTTAAACCTGTCAGTACAAACGTGCCATTAGCATTTTTGCACAGTCGGTTTGCTACCAGAATAGCACTCAGTCCTGAAGAATCACAATACCTACAGATGCCCAGGTCAAGAATAATGTTCTTCTCACCATTTCCCGATACCAGTACCAGTTCTGACTTTAAAGTCGGAGCAATGTGTGTATCCAGTTTCTCCTCCAAAACTTTGATCAATGTGTGGTTTTCAAATTTATCAATCTTGAATTCCATAGCTGACTAGATTGTATTAAAAGGTTCTACTTTACTCTTCTTTGTCACCTTCCTCTTTCTTCTTTGTACTCTTCTGTTTCTTTTCCATTTCACTCTTCAGGGCTGCAAGTTCGGAAATATCACCCAGTGTGGTTTTCTCCAGGTTGGTTTTCAACTTCCTGGTTGCTTTCCTTACTTCTGCACCTTCACTCTGCTTGGTTGAGCGACCAGAAGATTTCTTTTCATCTTCGTGGATGCGACTATGAGACAAGATAATCTTTTTTGCTGACTTATTAAACTCAATCACCTTAAAATCTAATTTCTCGTCCAATTTTACTGGAGTTCCATCCTCTTTTACAAGGTGTTTTGGGGTCACAAATCCTTCCACACCATAAGGCAGTGCAATCACAGCACCCTTATCCATCAGTTCAATAATAGTTCCTTCATGGATAGAATCAACACCGAAAACAGTTTCAAAGACATCCCACGGATTCTCTTCCAGTTGCTTGTGTCCAAGACTCAGGCGACGGTTATTCTTGTCTACCTCAAGTACAACTATTTCAATATCAGCTGCAATAGCAGTAAATTCAGCAGGATGCTTTATTTTCTTGGTCCAGGAAAGGTCCGATATGTGAATCAATCCATCCACTCCCTCTTCAATCTCTACGAAAACACCGAAATTAGTGAAGTTACGAACTTTGGCAGTATGCTTGCTTCCAACTCCATACTTCTCATCAATCTTCTCCCATGGATCGGTCTTCAGCTGCTTCATGCCAAGAGACATTTTCCGCTCTTCGCGGTCGAGAGTCAGGATCACGGCATCAACTACGTCGCCCACTTTCATAAACTCCTGCGCGCTTCTCAGGTGTTGTGACCATGACATCTCTGAAACATGAATCAACCCTTCAACACCGGTTGCGATTTCAACAAATGCACCATAATCGGCCATAACAACAACGCGGCCTTTCACCTGGTCTCCCACCTTCATAGCCTCATCCAGTGAATCCCATGGATGCGGAGTCAGTTGTTTCAGACCCAAAGCAATCCGCTTCTTGTCATCATCAAAATCAAGTATAACCACATTCAGTTTCTGATCAAGCTCAACAATCTCTTCAGGATGGTTTACACGGCCCCATGAGAGGTCTGTAATGTGAATCAGTCCGTCTACTCCGCCCAGGTCAATAAACACACCATAAGAGGTGATATTCTTTACAGTTCCTTCCAGAACCTGTCCTTTTTCCAGTTTAGCAATGATCTCCTTCTTCTGCTGTTCCAGCTCCTCTTCGATCAGTGCTTTATGTGACACCACAACGTTCTTGAATTCGTGGTTGATCTTCACCACCTTAAATTCCATGTTCTTACCTACATATGCATCGTAATCCCTGATCGGTTTTACATCAATCTGGGAGCCGGGCAGGAAGGCCTCAATTCCAAATACATCTACGATCATACCACCCTTGGTGCGGCATTTAATGTATCCTTTGATCACCTCATCCTGATCCAGTGCCTGGTTGACACGGTCCCAGGAGCGCAAGGCCCTCGCCTTTTTATGGGAAAGTACCAGTTGACCTTTTTTATCTTCCTGGCTATCTACATATACTTCCACTTTATCGCCCACCTTCATATCGGGATCATAGCGGAATTCACTAATTGAGATCACACCCTCCGATTTGTAACCAATATTGATGACCACCTCACGCTTATTCATGGAGATCACAATACCGTCGATCACCTCATTTTCCGCGATGGTGGAAAGGGTTGCTGAGTAGAGTTTTTCGAACTCAGCCTGGTCTCCTGAAGTTTCCATATCATCGGCTGCAAACTCGTCCCAGTCAAAATCTTCAACACCTGTATCGGTGGGGGAAGTTGCCTTGGGTGCTTTCTTTGTGCTCTTTTCTGGCTTTTCTTCAGGTTGTTCGGGTATCAACTCAGGTTGTTCTTCGGGTTGTTCCTCAGGTTGTTCCTCAGCTGCCGCCTCAGGTACTTCGGTTGCGGCTTCCGCCTCAGGTACTTCGGTTGCAGCTTCCGCCTCAGGTACTTCGGTTGCGGCTTCCGCCTCAGGTACTTCGGTTGCAGCTTCCGCCTCAGGTACTTCGGTTGCAGCTTCCGCCTCAGGTACTTCGATTGAGGTTCCTTCGGTTGCGGTTGCCGGTTGTTCCTCAGGTTGTTCCTCAGGTTGTTCCTCAGGTTGTTCCTCAGGTTGTTCCTCAGGTTGTTCCTCAGGTTGTTCCTCAGGTTGTTCCTC
>DAOWNM010000104.1 GCA_030642565.1 Bacteroidota bacterium
CCTGATCGATGAGGATGAGGCCAAAGCACTACCCGAAGGGACTACCACCCTGGATGCCAATGGTAAAGCTTTTGCAGGGCTGAAGTTTAAGATCCAGGTTTCTGTACTTGACTGTACCGGTTGCGGAAACTGTGTCGATGTATGTCCGTCCAAAGTCAAGGCCCTGGAGATGAAACCTCTGGAGACACAGCTGGCTGAAATTCCACGCTGGGATCACCTGATCAAGGAGATCTCCTACAAAGATACACTTGTGGATAAGAAACAGACCGT
Source organism: Bacteroidota bacterium (assembly GCA_030642565.1). Classification (GTDB taxonomy): domain Bacteria; phylum Bacteroidota; class Bacteroidia; order Bacteroidales. The sequence goes on from DAOWNM010000104.1 coordinate 271, forward strand.
GAAGAATAGTCAGTTTGCACAGCCACTCTTCGAGTTTTCAGGAGCTTGCGCAGGTTGTGGAGAGACTCCCTATATCAAATTGATCACCCAGTTGTATGGCGACCAGATGATTGTGGCCAATGCCACCGGTTGTTCCTCCATTTACGGTGGATCGGCCCCGGCCACCCCTTATTGCTCCAACGTGCAGGGGCAGGGTCCCGCATGGGCCAACTCACTGTTCGAGGACAATGCGGAGTATGGATTCGGACTTGCCACAGGTGTGAACAAGAACCGCGACCGCATCAAGAATAGGATGGAAGCTGCCATGGACGAAGTGAAGCCCGCTACCAAAGAGGCCTTTGGTGAGTGGATCGCCTCTATGGAGAACCTGGATGCCTCCAAAGTCGCTTCGGCCAAATTGCTCGAGGTACTCAATACAGAGAGCCATGCCTTGGCAGAAGAGATCAAAGGTTTCAAACATTACCTGGTGAAGAAATCGGTATGGATCTTTGGTGGAGACGGATGGGCCTATGACATCGGTTATGGCGGACTGGATCATGTGATCGCTACCGGCGAGGATGTGAATATCCTGGTGCTGGATACCGAGGTTTACTCCAATACAGGCGGACAGGCTTCCAAGGCTACTCCTATGGGTGCAGTGGCCAAGTTTGCTGCTTCCGGTAAGAAGATCCGCAAGAAGGACCTGGGCATGATGGCCATGACGTACGGATACGTATATGTGGCACAGGTATCCATAGGAGCCAGCCAGTCACAGTTCCTCAAAGCAGTCAGGGAGGCTGAGGCCTATCCCGGACCATCCATCATCATCGCCTACTCGCCCTGTATAAGCCATGGATTACGTGCGGGTATGGGCAAAACACAGGCACAGGGAAAACTTGCAGTGGAGAGTGGCTACTGGCACCTCTATCGTTACAATCCGTTACTGGAAGATGAAGGGAAGAATCCGTTCTTGCTTGATTCCAAGGAACCCCAGTGGGATCAGTTCCAGGGATTTCTGCAGTCGGAGGTTCGTTATACCTCACTGCAAAAAACGTTCCCTGCAGAAGCAGCTGTACTGTTCAAAGCTGCACAGACCAATGCCAAGTGGCGGTATGACAGCTATGTACGCATGGCCAGCCTCGACTTCGCACCAAAAGCGTAGTAGATACCCTACATATAATTATGAAAACCGTCCGGGCAACCTGACGGTTTTTTTTAACTTTGCTGGAAAATTGAGGGTTTTGGGAAGGATAGTAGCCATCGATTACGGGACAAAGCGGACCGGAGTGGCAGTCACCGATCCGGGGCAGATGATTGCCTCGCCCCTGGAGACAGTTCCCACCCACGAATTGATGCATTACCTGCAGGCCTATTTTGAAAAGGAGCAGGTGGATCTTCTTGTGATGGGTCATCCCCGGCAGATGGACCATACAGCGTCTGAATCGATGAAACAGATCCGGTTTTTCGTGGAGGCTTTTAAGAAGCGCTTTAAGGAGATCCCGGTGAGGTGGATGGATGAACGCTTTACCTCCAAAATGGCTATGGATGCCATGATCGCCGGTGGGATGAAAAAATCGGACCGGAAGGTAAAGGGTAATGTGGATAGGGTGAGTGCCGCCCTTATCCTGCAATCTTTTCTGGAGAAGAGAAACAATTTGCAGACCTAGGTATTGTTTTGGTATTAATAAAGAGTTAGATAGAAAATGGTTTTACCGGTATATGTATACGGGATGTCGGTGCTTCGGAAAATAGCTACTGAGATTCCTGAAGAGTATAAAGAGCTGGATCAGTTGATTGCAGATATGTTCGAAACAATGCAAACCAGTGATGGAGTGGGGCTGGCAGCACCCCAGGTTGGAAAGTCTCTGCGGATTTTTGTGGTGGATACAACCCCCATGGCTGATGCAGGAAAGGAGCCAGAGTTAGTGGATTTCAAAAAGGTTTTTATCAATCCTTACATTCTGGATGAGTGGGGCGATCCCTGGGCCTTCGAGGAGGGATGCCTGAGCCTTCCTAATATCCGCGAGGAGGTAACACGCTCCAGTCATGTACGTGTCGAGTATTATGATGAAGAGTGGAACCTGAAAGAGGAGGAGTATGACGGGATTCGTGCCAGGGTCATCCAGCATGAGTATGACCACCTGGATGGAAAGTTGTTTGTGGACCGGATCAGCCCCATACGTCGAAAACTGCTTTCGGCCCGCCTGAATTCTATCAGCCACGGACGTGCCGATTGTGACTACCGCATGGTCTACCCCAAAAAATAGAAGCCTGCTTCACAAGAAAATACTCTCTCTCCTTTCGCAGTTATCAGGGACTCATCTGCTCCATGATGTTTACTGAGCACTTATATGACTGCATTGAAATGCTCTTCCGATTTAAGGAGCATATCGATATACTGGGCACGTTTGTAGACAAAGGGATCGTTGATGGAGTTGCTACTTAGTTTGCCCCTGAAAGCTTCAATGGAATCATACTCCTTACGATCCATCCACTCTTCCAGCTCTTTTAACATCTCTGCAGCATGTCCCACACCATTGTGATAGAATGTGCTGACGGCCTCTATGGCGCTGGCACCTGCCAGGATCATCTTCACCATATCGATTCCCTCATATATTCCGTTGTTGGCCGCTACGCTGGCATTCAGGTTCCCGTGGGTCAGACCGATATAACGGATAGAGAGACGGTGGTCGCTGTGTGTACTTAGGTTCCAGGGAGAAACATGGTTCTCAGCCTCCACATCAATGTCCGGTTCAAACAGCCTGTTGAACAGAATAAAGGCGTTGGCACCTGCTGCATCCATATCTTTAATGGTTTTCAGTACATTGGTATAAAAGGGGCTTAGCTTCACACTTACCGGTATCTTCACAGCTGCTTTCACCGCTTTTAGAAATTCGATCTGCTGAAGAATCACATCATGTCCCGATTTGTCAAAATCGCGGGGTACAGAGAAAAAATTCAGTTCGAGTCCGGCAACTCCAGTCTCTTCAAGCAGCTTGGCATACTCAACCCATGACTCTTTATAGACGGCGTTCAGACTGGCAAACACCGGAATGGAGAGATCTTTAACTACCTGTTTCAGGTTGTGTATATGCTCTTTGGGCCCTCCATGTTCAATTTTTGGAAACAGGTTGATCATTTCAGCATTGCGGTTATCATAGGCTTCCAGCTGACTGCTCAGTTCGTTATCTTCAAGCTGGATCTGCTCCTCAAACAGGGAACGGTATACCACTGCTGCCACACCCGCCTGCTCTGCCTCTTTCAGCTTGTGAAGGTTATTAGAGAGATTGCATGCACCCAGGATCAGAGGGTTCTTAAGGGTGACTCCCATGTGTTGTGTTGTAAGTGTTGCCATTTGAATTTTATTATGTGTTTATATAATTCTCGTATATAAAACTATCAACCCGTATGAAAGGTTCAAATAAAAGAGAAAGAAAAGCAGATATTTTTGAATTCGCTGCATGAATCCACTAAAGAACCTTTGGGATGTTTGATCTGCGAAAAATCCCCGTGCTGCGTATCATCATACCTTTTTTTGGGGGAGTGTTGACCGGAACACAGGGTTTTTCAGCCATTCAAATGGAGGAGGTAGTGATCATATCGCTCCTTCTCTGGGTGATGGCTGTAATGTGGGTGATGGCGGTCATGTTTTTTACCTGGCAGGGGAGGAGACCCGGATCGGTTTCATGGCTCTTCTCACCACTCCTGTTTATGCTCCTTTTTATTATTGGAACAGCTACCGGTATATTTTCCCGGCCTGCTGATCCCGGTTTACCTGTGGGCGAATGGGTGGTTATCAGGGGAGAGGTTACTCAGTCACCACGTCCAGGGAAGTATGCTCATACCTTTGATATGGAGGTTCATCTGCTCTTTTCGGCCGATACCATCTACCGGTCCAGCACTCATCTGAAAGGTTACCTGAGGGTTCCGGCCGACTCTGTGATACCTGCTGCAGGTGAGACATGGCAATTCTCCGGTAAGCTCGTGCCCATACGAAACAGTGGGAATCCGGGAGGGGCAGATTTCAGGTCAATCATGAGCAGGAAGAATTACTGGTATCGTTTCTATGTTTCCACCGGACCGCTCTCAGCCATATCCAACAGGGTTGTGATTGGAGAAGAGAGGAGGCTTGCTCCTGTACGTATCAGAAGAGAAATATCTGATCACTGGCATGGAGGGATAGAGGAGGTCTCCCTGTTGAAAGCTGTCTGCCTGGGTGATCGTTCGTCGCTGACCGATGAGTTGCGTCAGGCCTATACTGCAGCCGGGGGTATGCATCTGCTGGCAGTTTCAGGTCTGCATGTGGGGCTGATATGGTGGGTATTGCAGTATATGACAGGGTGGCTGAATATGATCTTCAGGAATGAGAAACAGAGAACAGTGGCAGTGGTTGGCCTTCTCTGGTTTTATGCATTTGTTACCGGATTTTCCTCTTCTGTATGCAGATCCGTGACCATGTTTTCCTTTTTTTCCGCCAGCAGGATGATGGGACAGCGGGCTCACTCAGTGAATGGGATCCTTGTGTCGGCTTTTCTCCTGGTGCTGATTGAGCCGTTAAGACTTATGGATGTTGGATTCCAGCTCTCCTACTCAGCCATTATCGGTATCGTAACCCTTCACCCGCTTACCAGGAGAGTGGTCCGGGTGAAGAACCGGATTCTGCGCTGGGTATGGGAAGCCACCTCGGTGAGTATTGCGGCCCAGCTCGCCACCGCTCCCCTTGTGATCTTCTATTTCCACCAGTTGCCCCTCTATTCATTAATAACCAGCCTTCTTGCAGTACCTATGCTCAGTGTGTTGATTACTATTTTTGTCTGCTCTGTTCCATTTACTTCAGCTGGTATCCTGGAGGAGTTTTTCAATTTTATGCTTATAGAACTGGCCCTCCTGATGAACCGCTCCATGGAGCATCTCTCCTCCATGCCCGGCGCTCTGCTGGATGGATTGCAACTGGATCGAGTGACACTCTCGATTTGGCTCCTGGCTCTACTGTTAACAATGATCGCTTTTCATGGCCGGAGCAGGATTCCCTGGTATCTGGTTCTGTTTTTAATTTCTGGTTCCCTGGTCTGGAACTCGTTTTCCGGATTGAACCGCCACTTCTCTTCCGAACTGGTAATAACTCATTTTAACGGAGCTTCCATGGTTATCATCCGCGAGGGAGCAATTGTAGACCATTACTGTTGGTACAGGGACAGCACATCACTGGACTATATGAAGGCTTACAGAGATGTTTCCTGGAGCAGAAGGGTTTATGAAAACCGGCTGTATGAGGTAGGGGATACCGTAGAGATCAAAGGGAGGGTTTCTGCCTGTATGCAGGTTGCAAAGGGAGTCTGGTTGTTGGGTGGATATCATTGTGGTGGCCTGGTAGTTCGGGAAGATGTGAACGAGCATGTGTGGGAGACTGTTTATGGTGATTATGGAGGCTATCAGCCTGACCGGCCCGATTTCATCCTTCTTTCGGGTGAACCTTTTTTTGACGACCTGCAGAAAAAAAGCTGGATGCGGAATGTTGAACTTGTGATAGACGGATCGAACCGCAGCTGGTATAAAGAGAGAATGAACGCTAAATGGGATCGGATTTATTTGACCGATCGCTCTGGAGCCTATGTGAAAAGATGGTAAAAAAAGGGATTTCCATGTGTACTATTGGACAATTATCTGTTATTTTGCCATGTTGTTTTTTTATAGATTATGCGTATTGTAATTGCCGGAGCTGGCGAAGTCGGAACACACCTGGCGAAGATGCTCAGTCATGAGGAACACGACCTGGTTGTTATGGATAACGATGGCGATCGCCTGAAGACCATTGGAAGCACACTGGATGTGTTGACTATTGAAGGTAATGCTAACTCCATTGCCCACCTGAAGGAGACGAAAATTGGGAAGGCCGATCTGTTTATCAGTGTCACCTCTTCGGAAGATGTTAATGTAAATTCGGCCATTCTCAGTAAAAGGCTCGGAGCCAAAAAGACCATTGCCAGAATTGATAACCAGGAGTATCTCCTACCTGCTAACAAAGAGATTTTTGAAAACCTGGGTATAGATTATATGATCTATCCCGAAAAGATTGCTGCACGTGAGATTGTGGGATTGCTTTCTGAGACAGGTAGTACAGAGGTGGTTGAGTTTGGAGGTGGAAAACTCCATATGTATGTGATCAGGCTTGACGAGGATGCTCCTATTATCAATAAAACGCTGCGGGAACTTGCCCCAGGCGATGATAGTCTGGAATACAGGGCGGTGGCCATTACCAGGCGGGCACAAACTATTGTACCCTCAGGGGATGACCGGTTTGAAAATGGCGACCTGGTTTATGTAATCAGCAGCCGGACGGGATTGAAACAGTTATACAAATACTCAGGAAAGAAGCAGTTCGAGGTACGCGATATCATGATTCTGGGAGGAAGCCGGATTGGAAGGAAAACAGCCGATGCCCTGGGGAAACAGCACTATGTGAAACTCATAGAGAAAGACCGTCAGCGGAGTTATACACTCTCGAACATTCTGAGTAATACACTGGTTATCAATGGGGATGGTACCGATATGGAGTTGTTACGCCAGGAGGGGTTGGAAAAAATGGATGCCTTTATTGCAGTAACAGGGAACGCAGAGACCAATATACTCTCCTGTCTGCTGGCCAAGCACCTGGGCGTGAAAAGAACCATTGCCGAGGTAGAGAACATGGACTATATCCACCTGGCCGAAAATATTGGTGTGGATACCATCATCAACAAAAAACTGATTACTGCCAGCCGGATCTTCCGGTTTACCATGTCGGAAGAGGTATCAAGCATCAAATGTCTAACAGGTACAGCAGCTGAGGTGATGGAGTTCATAGTGAAACCTGATGCACCTGCCACTAAAGGGTCACTGGCAGAGATTGATTTTCCACGGGAGGCCATTATCGGTGGTGTGATCAGGGGAAAGAATGCATTCATTGCCCATGGAGAAACGCATATTAAACCTTACGACCGCGTGGTGGTTTTTGCCCTGTCAGGAGTGATCCAGACCATTGGTAAGTTTTTCAACTAGGAACTGATGCTGAACCACAGAACCATTGTCCGGATCTTAGGTTTGATTTTGATCACTGAAGGGTTCTTCATGTGGCTTACGCTCCCCGTGTCGCTAATATTTGGGGAGAAGGATTTTGTGCAGTTTCTGCTGTCAGGTGCCATTACCATATTTGTTGGTCTGGCGGCCTACCTGCCGGTAAGAAAAACCGATCTGGAAGTGAACCGGAGGGATGGCTATGTTATCGTAACAGGAGCATGGATCCTCTTTTCACTTTTCGGAACCCTGCCGTTCCTGCTCACCCGATCTATTCCCAGCTTTACAGATGCATTTTTCGAGACCATTTCAGGTTTTACCACCACCGGGGCTTCCATTCTGAATAACATCGAGGAGCTCTCACATGCTGTTCTTTTCTGGAGGAGCCTGATACAGTGGCTGGGGGGGATGGGAATAATTCTGCTTACATTGCTTCTGCTGCCTTTCCTGGGAATAGGAGGAATGCAGCTATTTTCAGCCGAGGTGCCAAGCCCCACACCCGATAAGCTCCATCCGCATGTGAAGGACACTGCCAAACGTTTGTGGTTGATCTATCTGGTCTTTACTTTTGTTGAGACCCTGTTGCTCTGGGCCGGTGAAATGGAGCTGTACGATGCCATTTGTCATTCGCTGACCACCATGGCTACAGGTGGGTACTCCACCAAGCAGGCCAGTATTGCATACTGGAACTCTCCCTATATCCATTATGTGATTACCCTGTTTATGTTTCTGGCGGGAACTAACTTTACGCTGGCCTATTTTGGAATGCATGGGCAGTTCAGGAAGATATGGTTGAACGAGGAGTTTAGATGGTACTTCGGATTTATCGGTGGATTTACCCTGGTGATAACGCTTGGACTCTTCTTTACAGGCGGGGGTGGATTTGAGCTGGCCTTTCGGAATGCCATTTTCCAGGTGGTCTCCATCATTACCACCACAGGCTATGTCACAGCCGATTATTTGCAATGGACCCCGTGGCTCATTGTACTTATTTTTACATTGATGTTTTTTGGGGGATCGGCAGGTTCCACAGGGGGTGGCCCCAAGATTATGCGAATTGTGGTTATGTTGAAAAACTCTACCCAGGAGCTGAAACGGATGATTCACCCCAATGCCGTGATTCCTGTCAGACTCAATAAAATGGCAGTAGAGGAGTCGGTGGTCACCAGTGTACTGGCTTTTATGGCATTTTATGGCATCATCGCTGTGATCTCCATGACAGTAATGTCGATTCTTGGAAGCGACCTGAATACCTCAGTTGGTGCAGTGGTAGCCACCCTGGGAAATATTGGTCCGGGTATCGGCAAAGTGGGACCGGCCCTGAATTATTCGGAGATCCATGTGGCGGGCAAATGGTTTCTCTCCTTCCTGATGCTGGTAGGCAGATTGGA
>DAOWNM010000064.1 GCA_030642565.1 Bacteroidota bacterium
AAATGCTTTATTGAATATATCTTCCACAAGATTCTCAACGATCAGTTCAATCAGAGCCTCCTCCACGTCAGTCAGGTTCTGCGACGCATCATAGTCCTCGTAACGGGAGAAGCTTGAATCATAATCAAGTTCCGGCTCCACCACATTGGTATACTTTACACGTACTGCAATGGTGAGCCTGTTACGTGCTGCCGTTTCAGCACTTGTGATGGCAGTAGGCCTGGTCTCATATCTGGTGATTTCGCCCGAAAATTGGACATCCCCGCCCTGGTTTGAGAGATCAAGCTTTGTATTGCCCTGGATCTTGTCCATCAGCGCATCGGTAAACACCTGACTCAGCTGTGCCTGAACAAGGGGCGCACGGTTCGGAAAATATTGAACAGAATAGGTCTGCACCTCATCGGAGATGTTAACCCCCCTGAATGAGTAGGATACACTACAGCCTGTCAGAGCCACCAAAACGGTCAAAAAAACAGCAGTCAACCTGATATATAGTGCAATCTTTTTCATCTTCTATTCGATATTATATTCTTTGATTTTCCTGTAAAGGGTTCTTTCAGAGATCCCCAGGTCCTGTGCCGCATACTTGCGTTTTCCATTGTGCTTATCCAGTGCCTTGATGATCAATTCAATCTCTTTGTCCTCCAGGGAAAGAGACTCCTCCACGATCTCCTCTGTATCCATAATATTCTCATTATCCCGCTCCTTCCGTGCAGATGTCTGGTTGGTAATCAGATTTTCATTGTTAGTCGGCAGGTCATCTACCGTGGTATATAGCTTCTTAATGATCCCCTCATTCTCCTGTTCTATGTCAGTGCTGACCGATCCCTTCTCCATGATCTGAGCCACCAGCTTTTTTAGATCATTCATATCACTCTTCATGTCGAAGAGCACTTTGTAGAGAATTTCCCGTTCCGAATTGAAAGCCTCCTCTGTTATCGACTCCCTGTTTATCAATGCTGGTAACCGGGTTTTATGATAATCCGGGAGGTAGTGCATTAACGCTGCTGCCGAGATTTCTCTATCCTGCTCAATAATGGAGAGTTGTTCTGTGATATTCTTTAACTGGCGCACATTGCCCGGCCATTCGTAGTTTAACAAAATCTGGCCGGCCTCCTCGTCCAACCTGATGGAAGGCATGCGGTAACGCTCCGAAAAATCTGCAGCAAACTTCCTGAAAAGCAGCAGGATATCATTTCCCCGCTCTTTCAAGGAGGGCATCTGGATCGGTACAGTATTCAAACGATAGAACAGATCCTCCCTGAATTTACTTTTTTTAATGGCCTGCACTATATCCAGGTTGGTGGCAGCCACCACCCTTACATCGGTCTTCAATACTTTGGAAGAACCAACTCTGATAAACTCCCCGGTTTCGAGTACCCTTAGAAGGCGGACCTGTGTGGAGAGTGGCAGTTCGGCTATCTCATCGAGAAAGATGGTCCCCCCGTTTGAGACCTCAAAGTACCCCTTCCTTGTATCGTGCGCCCCTGTAAAAGCACCCTTTTCATGACCAAATAATTCAGAATCGATGGTACCTTCCGGAATGGCACCGCAATTCACTGCAAAGTAGGGACCATGTTTCCTGACTCCAAGTGAGTGAATGATCTGGGGAAACACCTCCTTTCCGGTTCCACTCTCCCCCGAGATCAGTACACTCAAGTCGGTAGGAGCCACCTGCCTGGCAATATCAATGGCCCGGTCAAGCCCGGGGAACGTGCCTATAATCGCAAACCTTTGTTTTATCTGTTGAATTTCCATGCTGCTTTCTGACAAAATAACCTGAAAGTATGACAAAATTACAATTTTAGCCGGATTCAAAAAGGTTTATCTCCATAGTTTCCTATTTTTCAAATAAAAAACCGGCTGAATTCCTGGGCATTATTCCTGCAAGATATGCTTCTACCCGATTCCCGGGCAAACCCTTGGTAAATACTGGGGTATGAATCCCTGATTAGGCCGGAAGAGCTGGAAAAACAGGGGACAGGGACGATTCTGATCTCCGTTACACTACTCATAATGCAATGTTTTGGCTGGATTACCCCTGGCTGCACGATTGGCAAGCAGGGTCACAGAAATGATAGCAATAGACATGGCTGAAACGGCTGATATCACATAAATCCAGGGGTTAAATCCAATGTTAAAGGGAAAGCCATGCAGCCAGTTCTGCATAAAAAGATAGGCTGCAATCCAGGCCAGCAGAACAGAGATTCCCATCAGTAGCACAACTTCACGGGAAACCAGCAGGATCACATCTCCAATGGAAGCTCCCATGGCCTTTCTGATACCAATCTCCCGTGTCCTGTGATGGGAATGATGGAGGGTAAGTCCAAACAGACCCAAACAGGCAATGAAGATGGAGAGAATAGCAAACATAAACGAAAGCCGACCGGTGCGACGTTCCTCCTTGTAATAACTATCAAGCTCATCTTCCAGGAAAAAGAGTTGGAACGGGGCATCACCGGTCATTTTCATCCATACAGTTTTAATCCTGTTTATTGTAATGGGAATTCCCTTTCCTGCCACACCCAGCCGTACGGTAATATAGCCTGACCAATCCATATCTTTCTCCTTGTACCTGAGCATATAAGGGCCAATGGGATCTCGTAATGAGCTATGATGAAAATCTTCAATCAAACCAATAATTCTCAAATGATTGGTATCACCCTCAATGGTGGGTTCCAGGATAATGGTGTTAAAGGGATCGGTGATTCCAAATTCAACCGCAGCAGCTTTGTTAATCAGGATGGCTGAACGATCGGTGGAGTAACCGGCATTGAAGAACCTGCTCTCCTCATTGGCCAGGTGGAAGTTGTAGGTTCTCATAAAATTATCGTCCACATAGTTGGTTTCAAACAGGTAGTTGCTGGCAGCCTCTCTTCCCTTAATCTGGTATGTTTCTGTACTGTTATTGTACCCCAGATAGGTGGTGGAGTTGCTTGCTGAAACCACACCCGGTATCTTCTCTATCTCACGACAGAAGGTCTGGAGGCTTGTCTTCAGCGGATAGGTTCTTTTCAGCACCACCAATTGCTCCTTGTCATATCCCAGCTCCTTATTTAGCATAAAACGTAACTGGTTGGAAACAATCAGTGTTCCCACAATAATGGCCACAGATATTGTAAACTGGACAATGACCATCACATTTTTGAAGAGCCCGGCCCGCCTGTTACCCGTGAAACCACCCCTTATCCCGTCCACAGGGTTGAACCGTGAAAGAAACAGAGCCGGATATATCCCGCTTAGAAGCCCCACTATTAGTGCCAGTAGCAGCACTGCAGGCAACAGGTAACTGTATTGCACCGGTTCCATACGCAGATCCAGATCCATAGTATGGTTGAACCATGGCAGTGAAAGCTCTACAAGGATCAGGGCAATAGCAAGCGCCATCAAACTCAGCATGACCGATTCTATCAAAAACTGGCGGATAAGCAGTGTCCTTGTGGAGCCTGCCGCCTTTCTTATCCCGATCTCCCTGGCCCTTGTGGCTGATCTGGCCGTGGAGAGGTTCATAAAGTTAATGGAGGCAATCACCAGGATAAAAATTGCCACCAGTGCAAAAATTTGAATATAGAGCCTGTCATTTACCGGGCGGAAGCAACTATCCATTCCCACTTCAATATCTGGCTGGAGATGAATATCAAGCAGAGGTTGCAGGTATATACCATACTGGTTCCCGCCTTTGGCCCACTCTTCGGGTCCCACGCCCAGTATGGATTCAAGTTCTCCCCTGATGTGTTCAGCCAGCACATTAGCCATTTTCTTCTCGACTTTTACCGGATTGGCCCCGGGTTTCAAAAGAATATAACTGAAAATCGAATTCTGAAACCAGGTTAAGTTGCTCTCCCAGTCGAGTGTTTCCATGGAAGCGATAAAATCAGCAAAAAAATGGGAATTCTCCGGCAACGCTTCAATAACTCCGGTCACATAGTAATAATTGCTATCGTTATTCACATGGAGGGGAAGTCCCAATGGATCCTCTTCACCAAAATAGAGTCTGGCCTTCTCCTCAGTAATAAGAATGGAATTGGACTTTGAAAGTGCAGAGACCGGATCTCCTTTAATCATGTTGATGCTAAAAATATCGAAGATGGTAGAATCAGCAAAGAGAAAGTGATCTTCCATATGCCGCTCTCCATCATTCCAGATCAGGTTCTGATTATAGACATCAAATCTGACATAATTTTCAATTTCAGGGATCTCTCCGGAAAATGTGGGAGCCATCACCATGGAGGTCCATGCTCCCCGGAACGACTGTTCACCAATCACTCCATCAATGTAAAGTCTGTGGATCCTCTGCTTGTGCTCATGAAACCGGTCAAAACTCACCTCCTTGATAATAAACAACATAATCAGGATCGAACTGGCCAGTCCTATGGCCAATCCCGATACATTTATCAAGGTAAAGACCTTATTCTTACCGATATTTCTTAAGGCTACAGTAAAGAAATTCCTCCACATATCACATCCATTGCTCTGAGTAAAAACAGTTTTCGTGCCACAATGTTTAGTATGCTTAAGATAAAATAGTTATCATATCAACAACTATGGCTGATCAGAAAAAAGTGTACGAAAACGAACCTGCACTGCACGGAATAGAACAGTGCGACTATATGTTCATAGAAACCCGGAAAGTATAGAGGGAGTACTCTTTCGACAGGTTTTCAAAGGTATACTCCAGTTTACTGCCAGTGGTTTTTGCAATCTCGATAAAGCCAAGTCCCGCTCCGCCTTTGGCAGAAAATTTCCCGTTAGTAATGATGGACCTATAGAGCTCTTTCAACGCAGCATTGTCTTGGCTATTCACCTTGTCGATCCTACTTTTCAGTCGGTTCACCTCCTTCTTCTTCACCAGATTCTTTGTCTCCATCTCAATCTCCGAGTCGTTCAGGCTGATCTGGCAGGAGGGGCAGAATCCCGAAGAGCGCTCACCGTTGCACTTAAACTGGTCACTGTATTTGGAGATGTTCTCCAGTACCTCTATCATCACAGAGATCATCTTCTTGTAAATCTTGAAAGAGAGATCATGGTCCTGCGCAGCCATTTTGAATTCTGACAGCAACCAATCTATGGTACTGAAAGAAAGCGGCCCCTGGTATGACAGGATTGACTTACTTAACATGATGAACCTGGTTTGGTACTGAAATTTAAGAAAAACTATATTAAAGTTTCATCCTTGTTTTCCACATACCCGGAATCTTCCTGAAGTGATGCGCCGTGACTGGCCTCTACGGCCAGCCTGTCGCATCTTTCATTTTCCGGAATACTGGCATGCCCTTTTATCCAGATAAACTGAACCTTGTACTTCCGGTACAACACCAGGAACTGCTGCCAGAGATCCACATTCTTCTTGTTCTTAAAACGCTTTGTTTCCCAGTTGAAAACCCATCCTTTGTTCACCGCATCAGAAACATAACGTGAGTCGGTGTAGATCTTCACACTCAGATTGTCCCGTCTCAGGGCTTCCAGTCCCCTGATCACAGCAAGCAGCTCCATCCGGTTATTAGTGGTTAAACTAAAACCTTCCGAGAGCTCCCTGCGGTGTTTTCCATATATCATCACCACACCCAGTCCGCCTGGACCGGGATTACCCCGGGCAGCTCCGTCCGTATATATGACTATTTCTCCCGGGGCCATGGTTGCATCACTCTACCAGTGTCATCTCATCAACCAGGTGTCCTGCTCCAGCATATTTATCGATAACAAACAGCACATACCTGATATCCACATTGATGCATTTTTGCAGTTCGGTCTCAAAAGCCACATCACCACTCATGGCTTCCCAGTTACCATCGAAAGCAATCCCGATCAGCTCACCGTTTCCATTTATCACGGGGCTTCCGGAGTTTCCACCGGTGATATCGTTGTTGGAGGTAAAACAGACATTAAGGGTTCCGTCCACACCATAACGACCATAATCCTCGGTTTCATAGAACTCCTTGAGCCTGTCTGATACCACAAATTCGAAGTTGTTGGGATCCTCTTTCTCCATCACACCTTCGAGGGTGGTATAATGCGTATAAAGAACTGCATCCCTGGGATAGTAGTCACCCACCACTCCGTAGTTCATCCGCATGGTGGAGTTGGCATCGGAATAGAAATCCTTCTCGGGATACATCTCTACCAGCCCTTTCAGGAACAGCCTGGTACCCCTGCTGTAGCTCTCTTCAAACTGGACCATTTTGCCACCTATCTCATAAAGCTTCTGGGATGCCCGTACTGCCTGGTAACCAGGATCCTTCTTTAATACCTTCAGAGAAGGGTTGTCCATAAACGCATTGTACCTGACCTGATCGGTAAGGAATGACTTTTTAAAGTATTTATCCACATACTTTGCAGCATCGCCTTTATACTTGGTTTTTACTTCCAATATGGTAGAGGGCAGGTATTCATCACCCAGTTCATCAATCAACAATTCTACCATTGCGGTCATCACTTTTTTGTCGGTAGGTGGATTGTAGTCTTTGTAAAATCCCACTGCACGCTCCTTCAACGCAGTGATGATCTTGTTGATCTGTTCCTGGTCGGGCTCCGGATCGGCAAGTGCCATCTCCAGTTCCCTCAAATTGCGTCCGAACATCACAGTTTCCATTCCCAGGAAATAGGCCTCAATGAAATAGCTGGAAGCAACCTGCAGCTCCCTCCGGCCCTCAACAGCTGTCTTAATATCATTCAAAGCACTGCCATAAAGCGCTTTGCGCTCCTCATCCAGGTTCACCCACTGGGTGAAATCTGTTTCAATCTGCTGCTTTTTTTCCGTAACTTTCAACTTCTTCAATCCCTTTCTCATCCCGATAGAGTTCTTCCAGTAATTGGAGGAACGGGAATGTTTGGATGCATACTGGATCCGTACCTTTTCGCCGACCATCATATCATTCATCATCAGGTCCAGTTTGATTCCTCTCACCTGTATGCGAATGGGGTGATCAATCTCCAAAGATTCCTGAACCTCCCAGGAGGTCATATAACGCGAAGTCCTTCCGGGGAAACCCATAACCATGGTGAAATCTCCTTTTTCATACCCTTTCAAGGAGATGGGAAGGTAGTGCTTCGACTTCAGTGGAATGTTATCGGGACTGTAATCGGCTGGTTTTCCGTCGGGACCGGTATAGACCCTGAACATGGAGAAGTCGCCGGTATGGCGGGGCCACATCCAGTTGTCAGTATCATGACCAAACTTCCCGATCGATTCGGGCGGTGCACCCACCAGACGCACATCCCTGTATGTTTCGGTTACAAAAAGGAAATACCTGTTTCCGTTGAACATGCTCCTTACAGTTGCTTCGTACTCGTTTCCTTCGGTAGCCTCTGTGACGATGGTTTCGGTAAGTGAGCGCACCTTCGAAGCGCGTTCCTGCATCCCCATCTCCTCATTCAGTTCCGGAACGATCCTGTCGGTCACCTCTTCCATCCGTATCATGAAAGTGATGGTCTTGCCCTCATTGGGCAGCTCATCGTCCCTGGACATGGCCCAGAAACCATCTTTCAGGTAGTCATGCTCCAGTGAACTGTGATTCTGGATCTCACCATATCCACAATGGTGGTTGGTCAGCAAAAGACCGTCGGGAGAGACAAGCTCGGCCGTACACGATCCACGATCCAGTGCACCTACTGCATCTTTCAGGCTGGCCTGGTTAATGCTGTAAATTTGTTCGGCTGTCAACTGCAGACCCATCTCGGTCATCTCATTCATGTTCACCTGGCCAATAAGGCTCAGCAGCCACATGCCCTCATCAGCATATACTCTTGCCTGGAAGGTAAATACCAAGGCAGTCATTAAAAGAAAGAACTTCCTCATATCAATACAATTTATGTGATTTGATTAACCAATTCCGGGAAAATGATTTGCAAATATTGTAAAATTCTGCCTGAAACCACCATGTAAACAGCTGTTTTGTAACCAGCACAATATGTTTAATAAAAGTCAATCCGCATCTGGTCATCCAGTAGTTTGAAAGAGCGCCGGTGGTATGGAGTGGGACCATGTTCCAGCACAGCCCTCCGGTGTGCCCTGGTGGGATATCCCATGTTGCTGTTCCAGCCATAGAGGGGATACTCCCCGTGCAGTATCTCCATGTATTCATCCCGGTGTGTTTTGGCCAGTATGGAGGCCGCAGCTATGGATGCATAGATCCCGTCGCCCTTCACTATGCAAGAATGGGAAATGTTGCCATATGGTTTAAACCGGTTGCCATCGATCAGCAGATATGTTGGTAGAACCTGCAGTCTGTCCAGCGCCCGGTGCATGGCCAGAAATGAGGCATTGAGGATATTAATCTGATCAATCTCCTTTTCATGGACCACACCCACGCCCCAGGCCACTGCCTCCTGCTCAATCACCGTACGCAACTGCTGCCTCTTTTTTATAGAGAGTTTCTTGCTGTCGTCCAGCACCGGGTTGCGAAAGTGTGGGGAAAGGATCACTGCAGCCGCAAATACAGGTCCTGCAATAGAGCCCCTGCCGGCTTCATCACATCCGGCTTCCACATCTCCTTCAATATGAAATGGTTTAAGCATGGTTGTCCAATACCTGCTCTACAGAATCCCATAACTTCTCTGCGGTATGGTCCCAGCTGAACAGGTCGCGTCGTCTCCTTCCTCTTTCAATAAGCGTATCGCGCAAACCCTCTTCACGTACAACCCTGATCATTCCATCCCTGATACTGCCCGGACTGTCGGGTGATGCAAACAGTGCGGCATCGCCGGCTATTTCGGGCAGACTGGTCACTTTGGAGGCGATGACAGGTATATCACATTTCATGGCTTCCAGAATGGGAATCCCAAATCCTTCAAAATAGGGAACAAAGGTCATGGCCCATGCAGCCCCCAGCACATTGTTCAGCTGATCCGGCGTAAGGCGACCGGTAAAAATAACATCCTGCTTGTTCTTCATCTTCTCGAGCTGCTCCTCCATTGGTTTGGTCAGAAAAAATTTCTCCCCCACCAGCACCATTTTATAATTGGCCTTGTTCTCATCTTTAAACAGCTGAAAAGCTTTCAACAGGTTGGTAATGTTTTTCCTTGGGTGTATACTCCCTACAAAAACAAAATAGGGTGCTCCACCTGTAAACTCCTTACGTACCTCCACAGCCTGTTCCACGGTAAGAGGATGATACCTTTCATTGACCCCGTTGTATGCCAGATCGACCTTCTCCTCAGGAACCTCATACTGATTAATGATGTCCCTTCGTGAATATTCAGATACAGTTACAATCCTGCTGGCCCTGGCGGCAAATTTTGGAAAATAGTACCTGTAGTATTTTCTGACCAGCCAGGGCAAATCGCCTGGCCGGTGTACAAAATTAATATCGTGGATAACCACCACAGAAGGTATTTTAGTACAGAGTGGAATAAACCCATCTGTACTGAGGAAAAGATCCGGATGCTTCCTCTTGAGGTACTTTTTGACACGCAACTGAAACCAGATATACCAGAGAAAGGGGTGACGGGTAGGTGGACCCAGTACCACAGGGGTCACATTCTCCCCAAATACCACCTCGCTGCTATATTTTCGATCAAACAGAAAAATAAAATCAACTTCGGGATGTGCTGTGGTGATCCTTTTTAAGGTCTCAAAGGTAAACCAGCCAATACCATCCAGCTTTCCAGGCATCAGAAGCCTTGTGTTCACAGCAATCGTCCTTCTTTTTGTCTCCTGGTCCAAAGCGTTTTGAATATTTATGAAGCGAACTTATTACATTTGTATTGATTTAAAAAATATTTTAATCGCCTGAGTTTGAAAAAACACTTCATCACCAACCTGGCATTACTGATTTTTCTGAACCTGCTAATCAAACCAATCTGGTTTTTTGGCATTGAGGTGGGGGTGCAGAACCGGGTGGGTGAAGAGATTTATGGTTTCTACTTCTCGCTCTTCAATTTTGCTTTTATCCTCAACATGTTACTGGATGTGGGGATCAATAATTATAACAACCGGGCCATCGCCAGGGATAACAGTATGCTGAAAGGACACCTGGCTGCCATTATCCCCCTGAAGCTCTCTCTTTCGCTTGTCTATGCGGGTGTTGTGCTGGTATCGGGTAAGATCCTGGGGTACTCTCATGAACAGTTTCAAATGCTCTGGGTCCTGGTGCTGAACCAGTTTCTGGCCTCCTTTATCCTCTATTTCAGAACCAACATAAGCGGTTTGCAATTCTACCGAACCGACAGCCTGCTCTCGGTCATGGATCGAAGCCTCATGATCCTCTTTACCGGGCTGCTGCTCTGGGGAAACATTACCAGCAAACCTTTTCAAATTGAGTGGTTTGTCTATGCACAGACAGCCTCGTATACATTGACCCTGATTACCAGCGCAGTCATAGTCCGGATCAAATCGGGTTCATTTTTCCGACTCTTCAGTTTATCAGGCTCTCTGAAGATTCTTCGGGTCAGCTACCCATTTGCATTGCTGATTCTGCTGATGGCCCTTTTTAACCGTGTCGATTCGGTGATGCTGGAACGCCTGCTGGAAAATGGCAGGGAGCAGGCAGGAATCTATGCCCAGTCTTTCAGGATCTTCGAGGCCGCAACACAATTCTCCCTGCTCTTTGCCATGTTGCTGCTGCCCATGTTCCCCCGGATGATCCAGCTGAAACAGGGTGTGAATGAACTGATTCCCACCCCCCTCACCCTGCTGATGGTGACCGGTCTATCTGTTGCACTCGTCTCTAATTCCTATAAATTTGAGA
>DAOWNM010000055.1 GCA_030642565.1 Bacteroidota bacterium
TGATTGAGAAAGAGGCATTATCCGATCTCGCTTTTCTGAATGATATTGCCCTGGCATTTATCGCATTTGCAGTGGGGACAGAACTCTATCTGAATGAGTTAAGGAGCAGGATGAAGAGCATAATCATTGTGACAAGCACCCAGGTTGTGGTTACATTTTTGCTGGTCAGCCTCTCCATGTATCTGCTTATGGATATGATCCAATTTGCCGAAGAGATGAAACTGGCAGCCCGGATTGCTGTTTCCATGCTGGCCGGGACCATCGCTATTGCCAGTTCACCTTCATCGGCCATCGCCATTATCAATGAATTGCGGGCCAGGGGGCCCTTTACCCAAACAGCCATTGGTGTGACCGTAGTTAAGGATTTTGGGGTGATTGTATTTTTTGCCATCATTTTCACACTTTCGAAATCATTGATCCAGGATGCGGAGTTCAGGACGATCTATATTGTTCAGGTCCTGGTGGAACTGTTGTTCGCTTTTGGTCTGGGTTTCCTGGTCTGGTGGCTGCTCAGGGCGATTCTCTCACTGAAAGGGATGGTTGTGGTGAAAAAGGGACTGGTGTTGCTAACTGGTTTCTTTGTCTATCTCTTCACCAATATCCTGGGTGATCACTCCAGCTTGTACCTGGGACTGGAGCTTCATGTGGAACCTCTGCTGATCTGTATTATAGGTAGTTTCCTGGTGACCAACTATTCGGCCTACAGGAAGGATTTTTCCAGGATTGTAACGGAGCTGGGCCCCTATGTATATATCCTCTTTTTCACCCTTACCGGTGCCATGATTTCCCTGGAAGTTCTGGTTGCCATGTGGTATGTAACCCTGATCATTTTCGGAATGCGGATTATCTCTCTTTTCCTGTCAGGCTATACCGGGGGTGCCATCGCCGGAGATCCTCCCATTTTCCGAAGAATTTTATGGATGCCATATGTGACACAGGCCGGGGTTGGCGTTGGACTGGCAACCATCATTGCAACGGCATATCCGGGATGGGGAGGGGAGTTTGCTACGGTGATGATCTCAGTTATTGTGTTAACTCAGGTTGTTGGCCCACCGCTGTTCAAGTGGGCGCTCCAACTGGCCGGTGAGGTACATGTAAAGTCTGATGGAAGCTTCGAGGTGGAGCGAAAGGTCCTGATTTTCGGTTTGGAGAATCAATCCCTGGCGCTGGCTAACCAGCTAAGCAAACAGAACTGGCAGGTGGAATTTGTGGTGACCGATAGGCCTGTTGATGCAGAGGGAAGCAGCGACTATCCTGAGCACCTGTTTGAGGGGAGCGGTCACCTGGCATTGCGGAAATTCAGTACCGAAACGGCCGATGCCATCGTATGCCTCCTGTCCGATGAGGAGAACTATGCCATCTGTGAAACTGCCTTTGAACACTTTGGAACCAGACATATGATTGTCAGGCTGAATGACAAAGCATTTTATAAAAAGTTTCTCGGGATCGGGGTGATGGTAATGGATCCCGCCACTGCCATGGTCTCTCTGATGGAGCACTTTGTACGATCTCCCATCGCCACCTCCCTGTTGCTGGGGATGGATGAGAGTCAGGATACCATCGATATTGAATTGAGAAATTCCGACTTCCATGGTTTGACCCTGCGAGATCTTCGGCTTCCCTCCGATGTTATTATCTTATCTGTGACCCGGGGCGATCTCCCCATCATATCCCATGGTTATACACGCCTTCGGCTGGGAGATATTGTGACCATGGTGGGTTCCATTGAGAGTCTGGATAAGGTGCGCCTCAATTTGCAAGGATATTAAATAATAAGAGATGATATTGAAAAAATGGGAAAAGTAATAGAAAAGATTGCCAAAGGAAGGGTGCTGGTATCGGATGGTGCCTGGGGGACCTTTTTACACCAGAAAGGGTTGAAGACAGATGAATGTCCCGAATCGTGGAACCTGCAGCGTCCGGGCGATGTGCTGGAGATTGCCAGCAGCTATGTGGAGGCAGGTGCGGATATTATTCTAACCAACAGTTTTGGCGCGAGTCCGCTTAAACTGGAGGGATATGGATTGGAAGAGCATACCCTTGAGTTGAACAGGAGTGCTGCAGAAATATCAAAAAAGGCGGCTGGGGACCGGGCTCTGGTGATGGGCTCCATGGGGCCCACCGGTAAAATGGTGATGATGGGTGAGGTATCACCACAGGAGGTGTTTAAAGGCTTCATGGAGCAGGCAAAAGGATTGGTTGATGGAGGTGTCGACGGGATTGTCATTGAGACCATGACCGATCCGGAGGAGGCCAGAATTGCTATTGAGGCTGTCAGAAAAGTCACCGGGCTTGATATTGCCTGTACCTTTACCTTTTCTAAAAACCAGGATGGAGTCTACCGGACCATGATGGGTACCGATGTGGGAACCTATCTGGAGATGGCAAAATCGGCTGGTGCTGATATCATAGGGGCCAACTGTGGAAACGGGATCGCAGGAATGATCGGGATTGTTCGGGAAATCAGGGTCATTGATCCTGCAATACCCGTACTGGTTCATGCCAATGCAGGTCTGCCCCAATACATGGATGGTAAGACAGTATTTCCTGAATCACCTGGCGAGATGGCTTCACGAATAGAGGAGTTGGTGACAGCCGGGGCCAATATCGTGGGAGGATGCTGTGGCACCACACCTGAACATATCCGGCAGATCGTAAAAGTATTATCCAATCTGAAATAACAGATAGACCCGCAAAGAGCGCTTAAAAGGCCATGTTCAGATAGATGGTGGGGGTGAAGGGAACTGCTTCGGCATGAATACTAATATTGGTGGTTGGGGAATCGGGGATTCGAATCACATTGGAGTACTTGATATTTTCATGGTTTAGAACATTCAGAATGGAGAGTCCGGCCTCGAAATGGTAGTTTTTGATGCTATGGCGGTAGAAAAGAGCCATATCGAGTCGGCTGTATGGATACCGCTCCTCCGGATTGTTAAAGATGGATCGTGGGGCTCTGAACCCCGATCCATATACATAGTTGGTAGAGAAGAAGAGGGGGTTGAAGTTGAGCAGCAGGGCTCCTTTAATCTCGTGACGCTGATCCTGTGGTGCATCCCTGTAGTCATCTATGATCATATAGGGAAAGTACTCTTCAGTTTTGCTCAGTGTGTAGGATGCCCATGCCTCATGTTTTCTGAAGTATTTCTTTATAAGCAGGTCCATCCCGTACATCCTGGCCTCTCCCTGGTATACATCCTGGATCCCCTCTCTCCAGAAATTCCTGTACCTGGTGATCCCGGTGGTGGTTTTATAAAAACTCTCAATACCCAGTGTTAGTCCGTTATTGCTGTAGGTGAGGCCACCCACAAAGTGACTGGCCTTCAGTACCGGAACATTGTCGTTATTACAGATGGCCCAAACATAGCGGTAGTTTCCCAATTCGTCGATCACCGAAGTTTCAGAGATAAATTGATTATAAATGCCAGCGGCACCATTGAGCCTCCAGTGATCGGTAAGGTCGAGCGACAACTGGATTCTGGGCTGGATATAGATCCTCTCCAGGTGAAGGGGATAGTCCATCCGAACTCCCGGCCTGATGCTGAGACTTCCCACCGGTTTGATCTCATCCTGCAGAAACAGGCCGATGCGGTGCGATTCATCAGTTGAACTGACCATTGTATTATCCAGACTATCTTCACTGAAACTCACACTTTCATAGGTATAGTTCCAGCCAGCTTCAAGCATCTGTCTCTCCGAGAGCGGGACGTATGTTTTATTTTTTATGCTGACTTCAAAAATCCTGTTATTAAAAAGGACCTCCCTTCCTGACCAGGGTGAGTTATCTCCCATCCCAAAGGTTCTGGTTACAATTTGCTTTTCGTACAACTCTTTGTTTAATCCTGATACATTGATTGAGAGGTGACTGTTGACCCCGTTTTTCCATGTTTTCCCATAGAAGGCGGAACCACCCAGTTGCCTGTTCTCTTCCTCCACTTCCTGTGAGATATCCGCCATGGCTTTCTCCTGCTCCACGGAATAGGAGAATTGGTCCCTGCCTTCATAGAGGCTGATAAAGTAGTTATCGTCCCCCGCTGTTGATCCGGCATATTTTAGGTTGAAATCTCTGAACAGATAATCGGGATAGACATTGATTTCGTACTTTCTCCGGTTTGGTCTTCCCCTGCTTATATTCAGGTCATCTTCATCATATAGATTGTAGTAAGTGTGCCGGTATGCAAATGTGAGGGATGATCTTTTTTTTAACGGGATACTGGCCATTCCGTTTACTGTCATATTGTTGATATTCAGGTTTATGGAAGGATTATTGGTATTTCCGTTGATCCCGGAGATGTCCACAATTCCACCCACCCTGTCATCATATTCAGCACTGTATCCCCCCTTGAGCACTTTAATGTCTTTGGCCATATATGGGTTTACAAAACTGATGTTGTCGTTGAAGTTTTTCAGTCCGAATATGGTGAAGCCATCAAACATAATCTTGCTATGCCCCGAGTAGCTGCCCCAGATGACCAGTTCGGTAGAGCGTTCACCTGCTGCCAGTATTCCCGGCTGCAGACGGAGAAAGTTAAACAGAGCATTATCACCATTGCCAGGAAGCCGGTAGGCAATTTTATGATTCAGCCTGATCACCCCTGCCTCTTCACCTAACTGTCCCGATCTTTCTATGATACTGCCCTTTATCACCACCTCTTTTAGTCCAATAAGGGAGGGTGTAAGCTCCAGAACATACTCAATTCCAGGGGAGAGTGTGGTGTCCTCAATATAATATCCCAGGTAGGAGATGGTTAACCGGAACAGAGAATCGGTCGATACGAAAGAGAAATTCCCGTTAAAATCAGTCACCATCCCCGATTGATTGATGATGATATGGGAGTAGGGCAATGTTTCACCTGTTTTGGAATCGACCACCCGCCCCGATAACCGGTAGTTTTTTATAATTTGCACCAGATCTTTATTGTAGAGGGTAAATACTTCTCCGATCTGCCTGAAATCCAGAGGATAATCTTTAATCAGGAAGGCAATGGCCTCCTCCGCATTCTCAAAGTTTTTGTTAAGTGTGATGGTATAACCTGAAAGAAGCTGGTCGTCGAAGGATAGCTGTACTCCGTATTCTTGAACCATCTCCATTAACACATGGTTCAAGGGTTTGCTTACTGCGTCAATCTCAATGGACTGTCCTTTTAGCTGGACCTGAGACACCAATAATAAAACCAGCAGGAATCCTGAAATTCTATTCCATGGAAGGATAGACCAAATATTTTTTCCCGGTTTGACGTTCATATTCAAGATCAAATGGCAGGCAGAGTAAAGTTAATATATTCTCTACCGGTTGATCGAGGGAGAAATTCCCCGAATAGACCTGCTGCATCTCCTCAGGTGTTTCAATAACAATGCCAAATTGACGTTCGATCTCTTCAAAAACAAGTCGCAGGGGTGTTGAGGCGAACATAATCAGGTTTCCGGTCCATCCCGGAGAGGTACGCGTACTTTCCAACCGTGTCACGCGAAATCCCCCCGAAGGCTCCATAACACCTCTTTCATTGGGCGAAAGGGTCACTGCACTTCCCGATTTTGCTTCGGTAACCCTCACACTACCAGTATGGCAGGTAACTATATAATCCTCACCCCGTGCAAACACATTAAATGTTGTTCCCAGCACTTCTGTTGTTGCATTGGAAGAGACTACCCGGAATTTTTTTCCCTTTTCCACATTGAAAAATGCCTCTCCCTCCAGTTTCACCTCTCTGGAGATAAACCACCAGTAGGGGTGATATGCTAAGCGGGTGGAGGCATTAAGCTCTACTTCTGAGCCATCTGGGAGTTGCAGGGAGGTATGTACCCCCTGCGGGCAAAAAGTTTTCACTGTATAGAACCTCATGAAACCGGAAACAGAAAGAAGGAGAACCAGGGATGCAGCCAGGGCGAGCCACTGTTTACCGGGAAGAAAACGCCGGACCAGCTCCGGAGACTGGTCCTCCTTCACCAACCGTTCCTCAAGATCGTTCCAGACCTCCGCTTTGCTCTTTTCCCAGGGTATCTTCGATTTGAAAAAAAAGAGATTAGAAAGCTCCTCCGGATCACTCTTTTTGTCGATATGTCTGTTCTCCTGGTTCATCAGGTTTTTAACTCTTTTCTCAACCGGGAGAGTGCCCCGGAAACTCTTTTTTCAACTGTTTTGACACTTATTGATAGTCTTGTAGCAATCTCCTGGTAGGTAAGCTCTTCCGTTCTGCTCATCAGAAATACGATTCGCTGGTTTTCAGGTAGCTTCATAAGTGTTTTTTCATAGTTCTTCTGTAACTCCAGGTATTGCAGCTCATCTTCCGGTGTACTTTCTCTCTGTTCGAACCGGATCTCCCCGGGAGCCTCTTTTCGCAGGCGTTCTCTGCGAGTATGGCTTACAAACAGGTCGCCCGCTATTTTATAGAGCAGGCCGGTATCCTTTCCCGGCAGCAAAACCATCTGTTTCTCCCAGATTCTCATAAAGGTATCCTGTGCCAGATCGGTAGAGATAGTTGTATCCCCGCAACGATAATAGAGATACCTTCTGATATCATCAAAGTAAAGATCGAAAAGGGTTTTAAACTGCTCCTTGGTCACGGTCTTGCTTCTGAATGCTATACAAAACTAAACAATGTCAATGAACTAATTTAACCAAATATATGGTTTACCACCAACCCTTGTTTTGCTTCATATGTCTTTTATGGTGCTGAAATCCTTTTCTGAATTTGCCACTATTCAGTTCAATCTCTTCAGACTCTCCATCCTTGGTTACCAGGGCGATGTTGTCGCAGTCGCCTGTGCCGTAGTCGATGGTCATGGTCTCATCATTCCTTGTAATTTCAACAATTCCGCTTAAAGGCCACCTGCACGTACGGTCGATCAGCAGTGGCTCAATGGTGGTTTTTGCGAATTTGAGTTCATCGTTTACAGTGATGCTACCGCTGCAACTTACCAGGAGCTGGTCATCTACCACTTCAGGTGTATCGAAACCGGTCAGCCACTCTCTCTCACCGGAGAAGTCACGTACGATGGTATAAACTTCCCCCTGTTTTTCAAATGTAGTAGTTGAGAGCGACTCAAACGAGATGACCCAATTGTCATTTTCATTGAGACCTTCGTTGGTAAGGGTGGCCGTCTTCGACATCTCTCTTTGCCCCATAGTCAAATTCTCATAGGTAACTGTATAGACTGCACCTTCATTCAGGATGGTGTCGGACATATAGATGGTAATAACTCCTTTTTTCTCCAGCCCCATTCTGCCTGTACAGCCTTCGCTGTAATTGATGGTAATGGTTTTGGGAAATTCATCATTGTCTACAGTGACAGTGGCACATGGGGGAAACCCGGTTCCAAAGAAAAGGTGAGAACCGCCCACCATCATTCCGCCCTGAAGCAGGTGTCCGCCAAATCTGGCAGAGGAGATATCACTATTAGTGGCTTCTGCCGATTTCAGGTCGGCTACCTCCTCTTCAGCCATGGTGACATTGTCGTCCAGCTCTTCAAAGCTGGTCCCCGACTGTTCACAACCTGCAATAAAAAGGGCTGCTATAACTCCAACTGCTATGATCCATGTTTTTTTCATCTTTATCAAATTTTAATTAGAATTTCAATTGACTTTAATCATATACCGAACAGCTGTATAAATACCCTACCAGAAATATTGGTTTTAAAAAAAACAGACCACCGGCCCCGTGTGGAGAGGATCTTTGAGATGAAATAATTCCGGATCAGTGGATAGGGTAATTTGGTAGTTGTGCATCCTATCCTATAGAGATGTCGCAAAAAGAATTATATTTCATTCAAAAAAACCTGAAACCATGAGAACAATAGCCATTGTTGCAGCATGCTTACTTTTTTCGATCCCCTCCTTTGCCCAGACCAGGGTTGTTAAGGGGAAAATTACCACATTCAACAAGTATCCGGTGCAGAATGTGGAGATCGCTTCAAAGAAGGCACAATCTACTGTGATGACCGATTCGCTTGGTCAGTTTGAGATCGTTTGTAATGAGAAGGATGTGATCATGATTAAGGCGAAAGTGTTCCAGGCGCTGAATAAAAGGGTGAATGCCGATGACGATTTTATTTCGGCAAATCTGATTTTCAGGAACACACCTAAAAATCGGGAGATTGCCACCGGTTTCGGTTATATCACACACGAGCAGCTCACCTTTGCACTGGCTCATATGGCAGATGAAAACAACGATTTCTGCAACTATACTGATGTATTCTCACTGGTTAAGGGAAAGTTTCCGGGAGTACAGGTTAAGTCGAACTCCAGTGGAACAGAAGGTATTTATGTACGGGGGGGACAGAAATCGATCTACCAGGATAATGAAGCCATCTATGTGGTGGACGGGATCAGGGTTGCAGATATATCTTTTGTCGTTCCATGTGAGATGGCAACCATCGATATTCTGAAGGATGGGGGTGCTGCACTCTACGGCTCCCAGGCTGCCAACGGGGTAGTGGTTATTGAGACCAAGGGACACCGGCAGTAGATGGAAGGTCCATTTCGGTTTGGTTTCTGTCCGTTTCACAGCTTTTTTTTGATCTGTCACTCAGTAAAAAAGGTACATTTGGGTATTAAAACCCCATCTTTATGCGATCAATATCCATTGTAGCAGCACTCTTGTTTATTACTGCAACTTCTTTTGCACAAACCCGTGTGGTACATGGGGTGCTGACGGCCTATAATAAATACCCGGTGGCCAATATCGAGGTGATGGCCCAGAAGAGTAAATCTTCTACCGTGTCGGATAGTCTGGGGAATTTTTTCATTGTCTGCAAGGAGAAGGATATGATTAAGATCAAACCCAAAACCTTTAAGACAGTTAGCCGGAGGGTCGATAAACATACCGACACGCTCCGGATCAACCTGGTCTTTATGGACTCAAAAAAGAACAGGAATCTGGCCATTGGATACGGCTATATGGCGAAGGAGGATCTGACCTTTGCAGCAGACCACATGCAGCAGGAGAACAATGAGTATTGCAACTATACCAATATTTATGAATTGCTCAAGGGGAAGTTCCCGGGAGTGACTGTGGATGGCACCTCTGGCACATACAGGGTCTATATCCGGGGTGCACAATCGATCAACAGCTCCAATGAGGTGCTCTTTGTGGTCGATGGTTCAATAGCGACAAGTATAGACTGGATCCATCCCTGTAATATCAGGTCAATCGATGTGATCAAGGATGGCATGGCCTCCATCTACGGGGCACGGGGCTCCAATGGTGTCATATTAATAGAAACCAAACGGGGCAATTGATTTTTTGATTCTCTCAATCTTGTTGAACTGTCCGATGCTGCTACCCTGCTGGTGATCGGGAGTTTCAATATATCCTCACTCTTCCTATATTTGCGGAATGAAAAACAGTCGCACTTTTCTTACTTACCACGACTTGACTGTTGAAGTGGAGTCAAGCCCGGGTGTGGAGCTGATGGAGCATTTGCATTCGACTGTGCTTGGGCAGCCCGGAGGAATTCGTTACCAGCACACCAATCTGAAAGAGAGGCTCTATTCCGGCGATGAGAACTATTTTATGTATCTCCGTAAATCGGGCAAGATGATAGGATCGGTGGGATTTTGTAGCAAGCCGACTGAAACAGATGGTCTTGCACATGACAGCTGGCTGATTCGCTATTTTTCCATCAAGGCACCCTTTAGAGTGGTCCCTAAAAAGAGGAAAGCCAAAGCAGATCTGAAGGATGAAAATAAGCGGACAACGGTACTGGGGCGGTTTATTCAGCCTGTCTTTGCCGATCCTTCCCAGTTGAGAGAGGGGAAGACCAGGGCAGGTCAGCCGGCCATTATATTTGCCATTATCGACCAGACCAATCTTCGTTCCATGAATTTTAGTGCTCAGATGGGTCTCGAAACTGTTGGATCAATGGCAGGATTCAGCTTCAGCAGAATGCAACCCCGAAGGTCGAAGAGGATCGAAACCGTGGAGGAGAACCAACGGGCCGTCATTCTGACACAGATCAGAGAATTCTACAAAGAGTACACACTGTTCTATTCAGATTCCATATTTAAGAACAATGACTACTATGTGATCAAAGAGGGGGAGAGGATGATAGCCGGTGTACAGATCTATCCGGTTGATTGGAAGATTGTTGATTTTGGAAGCCGACGGGCCAACAGGGCTGTGAGGTTCCTTACCAGGATTCCCTGGGTGAGAAAACGGATCGCACCGGATAAGATCACTTTCCTGGCCTTTGATGCCATCTACTGTGAGCCTGGATTTGAAAAGGCACTCTATGAACTTATGGAGGGGGTGCTTGAGCGTACAGGCAACTATATTGCTATGATGATGATGGACCTGGAGTCTGATCTGTATGGGATCTTCAGGGATCAAAAGAAACTGGGCATGCTTCATAAAATCATGGGCACTACTTATACCGATATCAGGGTACGGTTTATCCATATGCCTGATGAAATAAGGCAACAGTTTTATGACCGGCACACCTACATTTCCACATACGATAATTCCTGACAGTATGATGATGCAATCTGACAGCAACAAGCCGTTTATAATCCGAAAAGCAGAAAAAGAGGATGTTCCGGTGATTCTCGGTTTTATAGAGAAACTGGCCGAATATGAACGGCTTTCACATGAGGTAGTGGCTACAGTGGCGGATCTGGAGAGATACCTTTTTGGAGTTGATAAGGTGGCCGAAGTAATGATCGGGTATGAAGAGGAGCTGCCGGTGGGTTTTGCGCTCTTTTTCTATAATTACTCTACTTTTCTGGGCAAACCGGGAATCTATCTGGAGGACCTGTTTGTATTGGAGACCCACCGCGGCAAGGGGTATGGTACAAAATTACTGGCCGCTCTGGCAGCACTTGCCCTGGAGCGGAACTGCGGCAGGCTGGAGTGGGCCGTTCTCGACTGGAATGAATCCTCCATTGATTTTTATAAGTCGCTTGGTGCCAGGATGATGAATGAGTGGATCGTGAACAGGTTGACCGGAGAGAGCCTGGTTAAACTTGCCGGCAAGTTTTAACAACTGGTAAAAATCCCTATTTTATCAACCTAAACTACCCCTAAAACAGTGTCGATGAAGATTGTTGTAAAACCGGTCTGCTCAAGAAGCGACCTCAGGAAATTCATTCACCTCCTGGCATTCAAA
>DAOWNM010000158.1 GCA_030642565.1 Bacteroidota bacterium
AGCGGGATATCAACCAGCTGCTGAGCAATGGCTATTCCGTTGAAGAGGTACTGGCCACGGTCATTCACTCTGTTCGGGAGAACTACCTGAAGAAGGTGGACAGTGAGGGACATATCGGCAACCACATCTGTTTCCAGGGAGCCACCGCCAAAAACAGGGCGCTGGTCGCCGACTTCGAACGGCGCCTCGGCAAACCGGTCTTTATCTCCCCGCTCTGTCACCTCACCGGGGCCCTTGGCACCGCCCTGCTCCTGAAAGAGGAGGAGAGCAAAAAAACAGGGTTCAGGGGGTTGGATCTCTATAAGAGAACCATCCCGGTACAGACTGAAACGTGTGAGCTCTGTTTGAACCGGTGCACCATTAGTGTAGCCAATATCAACGGGGAGAAACAGGCCTATGGATTCCTGTGTGGCAGAGATTATGAGACCAAAAAGTTTGTAAGCAAAGCACGAACCGGGTTTGAGCTGATGAAGGAGCGCCGAAAGCTGATGAAGGGACCGGTCCGCAAGGCTCAGGAACAGGACCAGCCAGGGCCCCGGGTGGGCATACCGGCTTCTCTGCACCTTAAAGAAGACTTGCCATACTGGACCGCATTTTTCAGGACGTTGGGCATCCCGCTTTATACAAGCGAAAGATTCAGGGACTCGCTGAAAACCGGTAAGAAGATTGCCGGCGCCGAATTCTGCGCCCCTGTCGATGCCATGTACGGACATGTGGCCCACATCGCCGAAACCTGCGATTATATCTTTATGCCAACCTACCTTGAATCAAGGGAGAACCCTGGAAAAGGAGAGCAGAACTTCTGTTACTACACCCAGTTTAGTGCCTCACTGGCCTACCTTAAGGGACCCCTTGTAAGGGATAAGCTGATCAGTCCTATGCTGAACTTCAGCAAAAGGAGCGATCACAATGCCAGGCTGCTTCTCAAGGGGCTGAAGCAGATGGGTTTTGATACACTAACCCTGCATGGGGTAACAGATGCCCTGAAAAAGGCGGAGAGAGAGGCCAGCCAGATAAAGGAGCGGTTACAACAATTGTTTCACGATAAACAGAATAAGGAAGATGTTTCGGTGGTATTGCTGGGACGACCTTATGTGGTTCTCTCCGACACACTGAATAAAGGGATACCCGATATATTTACCGGGATGGGAATCACCGCATGGTACCAGGACATGCTCCGGATTGATCCGGAACGGAGCGAGGCGTTCAACCGCCTGCTGGAGAAGACACCATGGCACTTCGCCTCCAATATCCTGCGTGCCGCGGAACAGGTCGGGCGGACAAAAAATCTCTACCCGGTTTTTATCACAGCCTTCAAGTGCGCCCCCGACTCATTCATTATTGACTATTTTAAACAGTTGATGCACCTCTATAACAAGCCCTACCTGATCATCCAGATCGACGAGCATGATTCAAACACCGGGTATGAAACCCGGATCGAAGCAGCACTGCGTTCCTTCCGGAACCATGCCCGGACCGCAACAACCGTTCCGGATCCCGACCTGGGCTCCTTGCTGCCCCGGGTGGAGAGCAGTTTTGATGGTAAGATCCTCCTGATGCCCAACTGGGATAGTTTTGTCGGTCCCCTCGTGGCGGCCAACCTGAGGAGGGCGGGAGTGGATGCACGGCTGCTCGAACCAAGCGAACTGGGGATCCGAAAGAGCATGGTGCACAATACGGGTCAGTGCCTTCCCATCAATATCATTGCTCAGAACTACATCGATTACATCGAAAAGCACCATCTCGACCCCTCCCGTACCACCTTATGGATGGTGGAGGGATATGTCACCTGTAACCTGATACAGTACCCCTACTACATCAAGAAGATCATGGAGAATTACGGAAAGGGGCTTGAAAACACCTCAGTCTATTCCGGTAAAATCACCCACCGTGATATTTCTATCAAGGTCACCTACTACGTCTATTTTGCCTATATGCTGGGCGGATTGTTCCACAAAACCGCCTGCCGCATCCGGCCCTATGAACATATTACCGGTCAGACCGACCAGGTGTTCAAAGAGGTGCACCATATACTTCTTGATGCATTTTTAGGAAAATCCTCACTGGAGCAGGCCATTGAGAAGGGGTTGGCCCTTGTGGATGAGATTGAATATGACAGAACAAGCCGAAAGCCCCAGGTGGCCATCTTCGGGGACCTCTATGTAAGGGATAATGACACCATGAACCAGGGGCTGATCGGGGCCATCGAAGAGGCGGGTGGAGAGGCCGTCATAACTCCCTATCACGACTATGCAAAAATCACCTTTGAGAATATGGTTCGTCGCGCCCACGACCGGGGTGCGCACGTGGAATCCAGTGTTAACAGGGCTCTCCTCTATGTGATGAAATTTATGGATGAGCGGTACTATAAACCGTTCAGCAGACACCTGGGTCCACCCCCGGTAATCAAGCCGAAGGTGCTGGAGAAAAAATTGGAACAGTTCAATATTGATCCCTTCCATGGAGGAGAGTCATACGACAATATCCTGAAGATCTTCTACCTGAAAGAGAACTACCCGGAGATATCCCTGTTTGTACAGACCAACCCCTCCTTCTGCTGCCCGGCACTGGTGACCGAAGCCATGACCAGCAGGATCAGGGAGTTGACAGGCATCCCCATTGTCACCCTTACCTACGATGGTACCAGCAACCAGATGAACGATGCCATTGTTCCCTATATCCGGAATGCAATGGTGGAAAAGACGTAGCTTCTTTTACTCTTTTTTTCTCAAGCTCCTCAACCGTAGCGTGAGCACAATCCTGAAAACACCCAGGATAATAAAAGCCAGTCCGGTCCACACAGCAATGGAGATCCCCAGCAACAGGGGGTGCCATAAGAACATAACAGCCAGCAACATCAGGAAGACACCCAGTGCAAATTCCCAGGTCCAGTATTTGTGTTCATCCTTTCTTGCCCCGGCTGCCTTCATAAAGATGGAGATGCTATTAACAATCAGCCAGATTCCCACAAACAGGGTGATCAGTTTTAATAGCAGGGAGGGGTTGATCACGAGTGCAGTTCCCACAGCCAGGTCAAATAAATCCCCTGCCAGTTGGAAACCCCATCCCGGAATGCCCTTGCGATTTTTGATTGTGAAAAATAACTGGATGGTTCCGCTGATCAGGATAATCACCCCTATAAACTTGGTAATCTTCTCGAAACTCTCTTCGGGGGATCGCAAAATCCAGAATCCGATCAATATGAAGATCACACCAAACAGCATTGGAACCCACCAGTATTGTGGCTTTCTTGTTTCTGTTGCATCTTGATTCATAGTGGTAAACTTTAATTTGTTATTCAGATATTCTTATAATAAATATCGAACAAATATATGATCTATCAAACAGTCCTAAAATATATTTATTTCAATCCAAACAGAGGTCTTAAATACTTTACTCTTCTGATAAGCAATTCATAAAAAGCAAAACAGCCCATGAAGGTGAAGGCCACAATAAGGATGAATTGTAGCAGCGGAGCAATATCAAGTGGAATGATCAGGAACGAGCCCAGGTATAGAAAGATCATATGGATAATGTAGACCGGATAGGCAGCCTGGGTCAAATAGCTTAATGTTTTGCCCGGCCGGTTCAGGTACTTATTGGCGAAGCCAAAGGCGGCAAAGATCCACATATTGGATTCCATGGCCAGCAGATAATGTGGTGCTTTCATTTGAAATTCAATATAGCGGATCAGAAAAAGCAACACTGCAACAGAGAGAGAGACCCATCGCCACTTACGTATAGTTTGCCAGAAGGCCTCTCCACTGTATATGAAGATAAAACCAAACAGAAAAGCCAGCAGTCCCAATATAAATCCATGCAAAGTCGACGCACATGTTTCATAAATCCGGGGATTTACCAGCAAAGCCTCCAAAACAAAAGCGGCAACAACCACCAGCAATCCCAACGGCGTGCTGAACAGTTTTTTTAACAAGCTGTGAATCCTGCTGTTTTCGTTTCTCTTCAGATAAAAGAAGAGCGGGGATAATATGAGCACATAAGCAATTATATTGGCCAGGAACCAGAGGTGAACCGGGTTAAGGGAAAAGGTGATCTCCTGGTGATAATATTTCTGCCAGATGAAAACATGTACCGGAACTATAACAACCGTTCCAAAGA
Organism: Bacteroidota bacterium; assembly: GCA_030642565.1. Taxonomy (GTDB): domain Bacteria; phylum Bacteroidota; class Bacteroidia; order Bacteroidales. Next base: position 4,120 of record DAOWNM010000158.1, read on the forward strand.
GGAAAGGCAACAAAATTCTCCTTCCTCTTTCACGCAGAAGTTGTTTCCAGCTCCTTTTTCTGATGGCGAAACCTACCCCCATTCCAGAGACAAAGAACAACAGGGGAATTCTCCATATATTTAGCATTGACATAGGTATCCATAGTTCCTCCAGCGGTTTTTCACTCTGGATAAACCCAATAAGCACTCCCCAGGGCTGGAACACAATTCCAATGTGATAGATCAGGAGCAGTCCAATGGCAATGACCCTTAACCAGTCAATATCGTATCTTCTGTTTGCGATTGACATCTCTCTCTTTTTTCAGGAAGTCTTTTAACGCAGCATCTCTGCAATCACAGGACGGGTCTCTTCAATCTGTTCATAATCCAGTTTCAACCCCAAGGGGCCCAGATCGCGGCTAAAGATATCGTAGATGAATCTGACATCCTCGAACGGACCTGCCACCGATTCCAGTGCAGTTGACCCTGCATTGGTTCTTAAAGTTTTATCGGCACCACTCTCCAGAAGCATCTTCACGATCTCGGTGCGACATAAAAAAGCGGCGGCGTGCAGGGCGGTTGAGCCTTCATTGTTCTGCAGATTTACATCTGCCCCGGCCTCAATCAACGCCCTGGCCACTTCAGTCCTTCCAAATACTGATGCTGAAATCAGCGGACTGGAACCCACCGATGGCTCCTTTACATTCAGATCCGATCCTGCTGCAATATGCTGACGAATGGCATCAAGATTCCCCATAAAGGTAGCTGTATGGATATCCATATCGGGTGGTTTCGGAGTTGTTTGTGAATCTGAAGAAGACCCGATCTCTTCGGTAGATTTTGTTTGTTGGCCGCTGCAAGCGACAATGGTCAGTAGTATAATCACCAGCATTGTTGTAGTTACTGCTTTCATTGAAATTACTTTTTGTGTTTTCATTTTCTTATGTTTTATAATTTTACATTTTTTCGTTGGTGTAAAGTTCTGTCAAACCATGATGCAGTGCAATCAACCATGAAGCCAATCGTATCAAGTTTGCCGAAGGAGTAGAAACTATGGCGCATGGGTATAAATTATGACGCAAGTTTCATAATTTGTATCTTTTGTGACAAATCTGCACCCCGAAATTAACTGTTGAACACAATGCCGGATTCAAACTCCAGAGAAAATGATTTCATAAGGAGAATTATAGAAATTATTGAGGAGAACATCTCCAATGAGCAGTTTGGTGTCTCTGAACTCGCCCATCAAATAGGTATGAGCCGCTCCAACCTGCTTCGGAAAATCAAAAAGCTCACAAAACTATCCGTAAGCCAGTTTATCAGTCAGGTCCGTCTGAAGGGTGCCATGGAGATGCTAAAGCAACAATCCTTTACCGTCTCCGAAGTATCATACAGGGTCGGTTTTAGCAGTACTTCCTATTTTATCAAATGCTTCCGGGAATTCTATGGATACCCTCCAGGTGAGGTTGGGAAAAGGGATTTGATAGAACCTGGTTCTGGTCAGGGAGAAAGGTCAGGGAGAAAGCGGCTGGTAATAGTCGCCGGGGTGTCTGTTCTGATCCTCTCTGCAGCGTTGCTTTTCATCATTGTTAAACCCGGGGCTTCTGTACCACCCGATTTGGAGAAATCCATTGCCGTATTGCCATTTAACAACAATAGCAATGACTCTACCAATATCTATCTGATCAATGGATTGATGGAATCCATTCTTGACAACCTTCAGAAAATTGAGGACCTGAGGGTGATCAGCCGGACCTCGGTGGAGAAGTACCGGAACAATCCCAAAACCATTCCGGAGATTGCCAGGGAGTTGAATGCCAACTACCTGGTGGAGGGCAGCGGACAGAAAATTGGTGATCAGATCTTGCTGAATATCCAATTGATCGACGCTAACAGCGATAAACACCTTTGGGCGAAGCGATACAAAAGAGAAGCCAGGGATATTTTTGAATTGCAACTGGAAGTGGCACGGAGCATTGCAGATGAGATCGAGGCCATCATTACTCCGGAGGAGGCTGCACAGATTGAGAGAGTTCCCACTAAAAATCTGGAGGCATATGATTATTTCCTGAAGGGGCTGGATCCTTTTCAACGGGGAACACGGGAAGGTCTGGAAGAGGCCATTCCCCTGTTTGAGAAGGCTATTGAGTTGGATCCGGAGTTTGCACGTGCCCATGCCGATATTGCAATCGCCTATGCCTTCCTGGACCTGTACCAGGTGGAGAAGAAACACTCAGATCAGATTGATTATTATGCCGATAAGGCCCTGTTATTCGATCCCAAACTTCCGCAGAGCCTCATAGCCAAAGCCATGTTCCATAATACCAGGGAAGAGTATGAGCTGGCACTTCCCTATCTTGAGAAGGCTCTGGAATACAATCCCAACTCCTCTAT
>DAOWNM010000295.1 GCA_030642565.1 Bacteroidota bacterium
CAGATCCTAGACGACAGGAACCTTCCTGATGTCAAGAAGGGCGTAGCCGGAAACCGTACAGAGGCCACCCTCTGCGATCGTATTAGAGCAGATGGGCTGCAATACGGTCAGGACAACACAGAGAAACGTTTTAACGGGGTTGGGAAATGGAACCGTGCCCGTATCGTGGTAAGAGGTGCAGAGGTGAGCCATTACCTGAACGGGATCAAGGTGGTGGAGTATGAGCGTGGAACCCAGATGTGGAAGGCGCTGGTGGCCTATAGCAAGTATGCCACATGGCCCGCATTTGGTGAGGCGGAGAGTGGACATATCCTGCTACAGGATCACGGGGATGAGGTTAGTTTTAAGAATATAAAGATCCTTGAACTGTAGTCATCCTTTAACATTTGTTAAGATTTGCACTTCCGGAAAATTTCTATATTTGTGATCTTATCGAATTTTGGAGCAAGCGAAGCATGGTAGAACAGATTATTATGAGGAGTGGCTCTCACACTCTAAACGGGTTTAATTTCGATCATATAGTCCCTACATCAGGGGCCGACTTTACGGAGCAGGTAAGGAGTTGCATTGTGCAGCTTCAGGAGTTCATCCACCAGGAGGAGGATTTGAGACTCTTTGTGACGCAGCAGACCTTCTTTATCTCAGCACATTCGCGGGACGAATATGAAGAGCGTTCGGCCATTATCAGGAATCAGTTATTGAGCCTCAGTGGCTCCAGTCAGCCGGCCACCAGTATTGTGGCGCAGTCACCCTGCGGTGACAGGAGTGTGGTGCTTGAACTGATCTGTACAAAAGCTGCAGACGATAAAATGGTGACCTATAAAACCCTGTCAGGGGTAAACTATACCGTAGTTGATAGTAAGGGATACAAGGCGGTACACTGTGCAGGTCTGATGGGCAGTGTGGAGGATACCATACGGGAAGCTTCTGAGAGGGCTTTCGAAACGGCCCTTACCATCCTGAAACAGGAGGGGCTTACCATTCAGAATGTTATCAGACAGTGGAACTATATTGAGAACATTGCCATTATTAATAATGTGGAGGATGCTCCGCAGAATTACCAGGATTTCAATGATGTACGTGCCAGGTACTATGATCAGGTAGAATTTAAACAGGGGTATCCGGCAGCCACAGGTATAGGTCAGGATACCGGTGGTGTGATTATAGGTTTTATCGCACTTTCAGCTTCAGATATCATCTCCGTCAAGCCCATTGCGAATCCCGAACAGATCGATGCCCATGCCTATTCCGACCTTGTGCTGGAAGGAAATTCTGTGCAGAAATGCACCCCGAAATTTGAGCGGGCCAAGCTGGTTACCATTGGATCGAGGAACTATATCTATGTATCGGGTACTGCCTCTATTCTGGGAGAAAAAACCGTACATGTGGGTGATGTGGAGAAGCAGACCCTGATCACCATTGAGAATATCAAAGGACTGTTCTCCAGGGAGAACCAGGAGAGCCTGGGACTCAATTTTGATGTTTCGAAGGTCCAGTTTTCACACCTGAGGGTCTATGTGAAGCACAACGAGGATATTCCCGCGGTGAAGAAGATTTGTGATGCGGAACTGAATTGCAAATCGTGCCTCTACCTGGAATCGGATGTATGCAGGGAGGAGTTGCTGGTTGAGATCGAGGGAGTATTCACTGTTTAGTCACCCGCCACCATTTCCATACTACACTATTTCACCTTTACAATCACTCTTTTATAACGGGTGAGGGCCGGCTCACCATCATCTGTCACTGCCAGGATAAAATGGAGAGTCTGGGGAAATCCCATGGAGGGTGCCGTAAAAGAGGCTGCAGCATCATCTTCATTTTCAACGTTAAGCCAGTAGACCGAGTTTCCTGCCTCCCGGTAGTAGGTCCACCGGTAGGTGAGCATGTCACCATCAGGATCGGAAGATCCTGCCGCCTTCAGGACCACTTTTTCGCCCTCTATGGTTTCGAGGACCTCTTTATGGGCAAGGGCGACAACCGGTGGATGGTTGGCCTGCTCATACCCTTTGGTGCACCAGTCCATTCGTGCCGCAAAGTCGTTGGAAGGCTTCGCGCCATCGCCAGATAGTGGCGTGGTTCCCGGTATGGTACTGTTGATCAACCTCCGAGTATACTTCATCTACCGCATTGGTCCACAACGGCCGGCTCTCCGGTTCGAAGAAATATTTTTCGGTGCGGGGGGTATAGTATTCATAGCGTCCGCCCCAGCTGCCATAGTCGGGGTGTTCGCTGCAGCCCAGACCGTTGTTGATCAGGTAGAGGAAGGAGGGGGTGTCTCCCTCCATCAGGTAGGCCACATCGGGATATACGGTACCCAGCGGACCGTGGTTCTCCTGGATGTTCTCACGGATCCACTCTTTGCTGATCACCTTACGGTTGCCTCCCGGGAAACGGCCATGAAACTGATCGCCCGAAATGCCGCTCCAGGTGGCAAAGTGATAACCTTCCCTGCCGTTGTGCGCATAACCGGGCGTACAAATGTAAAAGAGATCAGGATAGTTTTTGCGCATCCAGGGACCGGAGTCATCCTGATCGGAGATGGTGTAGACCCGGAGCTTCTTTACATACCTCTCCAGTTCCTCGGGTGTGGCACTCTGTTCCAGTTTCCAGAGTGCCTGTGCCAGGCAGTTGGGTCCGCCCCAGGCCAGTACCCACAATGGGCGTGGATCATCCCTCTTTAGAGCCTTTATGATCCACTCCGATCCTTCCGAATCATTTCCTGCCCCCACACCTTTCATACCGTATCTGGGAATGCCCACTTTGGTTATTGATTTAAGCTCCTCGAAGGAGGGGTAATCCGCCTCATGTTTTAAGAGGTTGGGCTGCACCTCTTTATAGGCCTCCAGGATCTCATGAATCCGCCATTCTGCTGTCTTGTTGCGAAGCCAGACTGAGGTGGTGGCTATGATTCCCTCTACCTCAAAGTGGTTGGCATAGGTAAGGAACCGCACCAGCGACTCCGCATCGTCGGGTTCATTCTCAATATCGGTCAGCACAATGACCCTCGGTCTCTCTTCAAAGGGGTTCGCATTTGTTGCGATCCCTGTAAAGAAAAGGATCATTAAGAGAGATGTGAACATCCGAAATGCTTTCATATTTTCTGTTTGCGTTTTTTATTGGTAATTTATCTCCGATTTTAAAAAAATAAATGTAACCAAAACCCATGAAAACCAGATCAATTTATCTCTTTCTGTTCTTTTTCTTCACGAGCATTTTCAGGTGCTGTAATGCACCGCCTGTTCGACACGACAATGATTATCCCATTTCTCCGATCGATTTTACCAGGGTAAAGTTGCAGGAGGGATTCTGGAAGGATTGGGTAGAGACGGTGCATGATGCCACCATTCCTTTCGCCTTTCAAAAGTGTGAGGAGACCGGGAGGATCAATAACTTTATTTTTGCGGGGGGCATTTCGGAGGGGAAGTTCCAGGGGAATTTTGGTTTTAATGATTCGGACCTCTATAAGATCATGGAG
>DAOWNM010000292.1 GCA_030642565.1 Bacteroidota bacterium
GATACAACCACTCTCCAACCACAATGACCTCACTTATTGCAACGGCACACGAGGTTCACAATTGCCAATATCACTGAATGATAACAGCATCGACAGAGTTCTGAGCATATTAAAGATCTCCACTATCAGTCAAATGAAAAAGCTGAGTGCCATCCATACTGCTGATAATCCTCTCATCTAGAGTCCATAGCAAATGACCTCCACGCTGTGTTGATCTCATGATAACAGCATCAATCAGACCAATTTCCTTATCCTGATAATCATTTTGCGAAGCGGATGAAGATGTTTCAAACAATGATTCCTCTCTAAATTCTGCTCTGGGCAGGATTTGCCAAAATGTTCTGATAACATTTTTCTCCTGGACATTCCTGGCACCAAACATCAGTTCAGAAAACACTGGCTCAATAGTGATCACTTTCTGTTCAGATAACAAGGTTGAGACCTGACTTGCAATTGGTTCATTTTGTCGAAAAAATTCGATCCAGACCGATGTATCAAGTAAAATCATGATCGATTACTTAAATTCCTAATCTGACCAGTAGAAAATCCGTCCTTGAAACACAAAGGATTCTTTACTACTTGCTCATTCAGACTGGCAATACGCTTAACATATAACCACTCTTTAAGTGCCATGATTAGACTGTCAGTGATATTTCTGCCTCCCGAATATTTCTGAACATCATCAACAATATCATCAGGTAAAATAGCTGTAACCTTCATTTCCTACATATTATAATACGATGGATACGATATCCCAATACGATGGATACGATATCCCAATACGATGGATACGATATCCCAATACCATGGATACGATATCCCAATACGATGGATACGATATCCTAAAATGTTAATAACACACGACGGATTCGGAAAAAAATATAGCCAATCCGAAGAACGAATCAGTAAGATACACGAGCTCTATCTCTATTGACTTAATGTGATTCAAACGATTTTATCGCAACGTTTCCCGTTTATTTATACAACGGACCATATGTTGCACACGCCCTGTAGTCCGATCCCTCCCTCTCCATGCCAAAGGCTGACCAGGAGCTGGGTCTGAAGATCTGTTCATCGGGAACGTTGTGCATGCAGACCGGAATCCGGAGCATGGATGCCAGGGCCATCAGCTGAGAACCAAGATGACCATAGGAGAAGGCTCCATGGTTGGCTCCCCAACCAGCCATCACCGAATATACATCCCTGAAGTTCCCCTCCCCTGTCAGACATGGTACAAACCAGGTGGTGGGCCATGTGGGATTGGTACGCTCGGTGAGGGTGTAATGCACCTCTTCCGGAAGTTCGATGGTATACCCTTCGGCAATTTGCAGGGCAGGTCCCAGTCCCTTAATGATATTGATCCGGCTCATGGTAATGGGCATTCCTCCCCTGGTATTAAATGTGGATGAGAATCCACCTCCACGGAAGTAGCCAAGATCAGCCGCACCCCAGGTAGTGCTGTCGAGACATTTTTGTGCCTCCTCTTCGGTGATATCATACCACGGTTTCATGGCCGGTTTGCCATCGATAGTCTGCTCTCCTGAACCATCCAGGGCAGAGGAGCCTGAATTGATCAAGTGGATAAATCCATCCTTTGCATCACCGATCAGATCGTAGCCTGTTACCCGCTTCACCGCTTCCGGACTCCAATAGGTCCTCACATCGCTGAACACCTGGGCGGCACCTGTTAACAGGTGGCCAAACAACATGGAGACTCCATTGAGGCTATCATTCTCAGTGGCCAGCATATAGGGTTGCCGGATCCCATTCCAGTCAAAAGAGGAACAGAGCACCGCCTCCATAAAATCTCCGTTGGGAAAATGGTCGGTCCACTGACGTTGCCCCTGGAACCCTGCCACGATGGCATTGTGCCCCAGAGCCTCCTCTCCATAGCCCAACTCCTTCAGTTTCGGGTTCCCCTCCATTAGGTCGCGCCCGATCAGCGCCATTTTGGTTACAAACTCCCACTCCTCCGCTTTCTTTTCGGGTGACTTCTGGATTTCGGCCGGATTGTAATCTTTGCCCTCTTTACAATTTTTCCTGATCCACTCCCGGGCCACTGAAAGCTCTTCCGGATCAAATATACCCTCCTCTATTCTTCGGGTGAACTCCGATATATCCACATATTCACAACGCATGCCCAAATACTCTTCGAAAAAGTTGGCATCCACAATGGACCCCGCAATTCCCATGGATACGCTGCCCATAGAGAGGTAGGATTTGCCTTTCATGGCGGCCACTGCCACCCCAGCTTTCACAAAAGTGAGGATCTTCTCCTTTACATCTTCAGGAATCTCACTGTCGTCCGAATCCTGCACATCCTTCCCGTAGATACCAAAAGCAGGCAGTCCCTTCTGGTTGTGTCCGGCAAGGGCTGCTGCCAGGTAGACTGCTCCCGGACGCTCGGTTCCGTTAAAGCCCCAGATGGCCTTTGGAAGCAGAGGATCCATATCGATGGTTTCGCTTCCATAACACCAGCAGGGAGTCACCGTCAGGCTCACCCCCACCCCTGCACGGGTAAATTTATCTGCGGTGGCAGCAGCCTCCGCCACCCCCCCGATACAACTATCAGCTATTACACACTCCACCTTCGAACCGTCTGGATGTTTCAGATTCGATTCTATTAATGCAGCGGCACTCCGGGCCATATTCATGGTCTGTTCCTCCAATGATTCCCTTACGCCTTTTAGCCGTCCATCGATGGCGGGCCTGATCCCCACTATAGGGGCCTGTCCGATTAATCTTTGTTTACTCATGGTTATGCTGTGTTTTTAGTGTTAAATATAATCTGTATCGTTCGTTCAATGGTTTACCTGATTCACCGGGAAGATACCTCTTCACCCTGCAGGATTGTTTAACCAGTCTCCTCCCCTCCTCAAGGTCCCTTATCACCCCCATGGTAATGCCCTGGATCATGATATTGCCCATGGCCGCCCCCTCTACAGGTCCTGAGATTACCTCTTTTTCGCATATGATAGCAATACGCTGACAGAGGTAGTCCGACTGACTTCCCCCTCCCACAACGTGTAATACCTCAATAGGTTTTCCCGATAATTTCTCCAGCTGCTCAGTCAGGTGCCTGAAAGAGAAACAGAGGCTGTCATAAGCACACCGGATGTAGTCACTGAACTGTTCGGGAATAGCCTGACCGGTCTTTACAAAGTATGCATCAAAGGCCTCTTTCATGTTCAGTGGATTATAAAAACCCGGATCATCAGGATCAATGACCTGCTGAATATCACCCTCTCCGGCAACCATCTCTTCCATCTGAGAAAATGAGATATCTGCAGACAACTGCCTCTTTAATCCCTGCAGCAACCAGAGACCCACAACATTTTTCAAAGAACGGTAACTGTTCCCATAACCTCTTTCATTGGTGATGCCCAGCCCCATGGCTTCTTTACTGATCAGTGGCTTTCTCGATTCCACGCCCACAATACACCAGGTTCCGGCTGAGATATAAGCGTAGTTAGGATTCTCCACGGGAATGGCCGAAACCACAC
>DAOWNM010000050.1 GCA_030642565.1 Bacteroidota bacterium
AGGCTGAACCAATTTAATTCGGGATATTGTGCGGATGTGCCCTCTGTGGAGCTGTCACAGCAATTTATTGAAAACCTCATTCATGCCCTCTTTCCCATCAGACAGAATTGTGCGGTGGATGAGGGTGAGATTGCCATTGAGTTGGACCGTTCTGCTGTGAAACTGAGAGAACTGCTCTACTCCATTCGCAAATCACTGGACCGCACCCCCACAGAGCTGGTGGATGATTTTTTCTACAGGGTCCCGGAAGCCTTTGAACAACTGGTAGCAGATGCCGCTGCCGTAACAAGATTCGATCCTGCCGCAAGTTGTGTAGAGGAGATAATACTCTGCTATCCAGGATTCTACGCCATTACTGTCTACCGGATGGCTCATATACTATATCATATGAAGGTCCCGGTCCTCCCCAGGATCATAGCCGAATATGCCCATGAGAAAACCGGTATTGATATAAATCCGGGTGCACAGATCGCTTCACCATTTTTCATCGATCACGGAACGGGGATCGTGATCGGGGAGACAGCCCTTATTGGAAGGGAGGTAAGGATCTACCAGGGAGTTACTCTGGGCGCCCTTACCGTTGAGAGGTCCATGGCCAATACCAAAAGACACCCCACCATAGAGGACCATGTAGTGATATATGCCGGGAGTACCATTCTGGGGGGAGATACTGTGATCGGGCACCATACCGTGGTGGGAGGGAATACCTGGATCACCGAGAGCATTCTGCCCCACTCGGTTGTCTACAGAAACCATCGGGTAGTGGTGAAAGAGAGGAAGGATTTCAAACCGCCCAACGATTTTGAGATATGAAACAAGAGAGTATACTGGAGGGAATCGGGAACACACCCCATGTGCGAATCAACCATATTTTCCCGGGAGCAAAAAATATCTGGATGAAGTTGGAGCGTAACAATCCGGGTGGGAGCATCAAGGACCGCATCGCGCTGGCCATGGTAAATGATGCAGAGAAGAGAGGAGTACTGAAGCGGGGTTGTACCATTGTGGAACCTACCTCCGGTAATACAGGGATTGGCCTGGCCATGGTGGCAGCAGTAAGGGGATACAGGATCATCCTGGTGATGCCCGAATCGATGTCGGTGGAGAGACGGAACATCCTGAGGGCTTATGGAGCCGAAATTGTGCTAACGCCACGTGAGCTGGGTATGAGGGGCTCCATGGAGCGAGCAGAGGAGCTGGCCCGGGAGATTGATGATGCCTGGATCCCTTCCCAGTTTGATAATCCTTCCAACCCCTCCATTCATGAGGCGACCACCGCCCGGGAGATCATCGATGATTTTCCCGGTGGCATCGACTTCCTGGTCACCGGTGTGGGAACAGGTGGACATATTTCCGGGGTTTCCAGGATCCTGAAACAACAGATGCCAGGGATTGAGGTATATGCCGTGGAACCGGCGGACTCACCGGTGATCAGCGGGGGTGAGCCGGCTCCCCATGGGATTATGGGGATTGGTGCGGGGTTTATACCCGGGAACCTGGAGGTGGGTCTGATCGATGGCGTGTTGCAGGTAGAAAAAACGGAAGCCTATGATTATGCAAGACGTGCTGCAAAAGAGGAGGGGATCTTCGTGGGAATCTCCACGGGAGCCTCGTTGGCAGCGGTATCAAAACTGTTAAAAAAGAGAGGTGATTCAGCTACAATCCTTACTTTTAATTACGATTCGGGAGAAAGATATCTTTCGGTAAATGATCTCTTTTAAGAGGAATTCAGTGAATCAAAATGGGTTCCCTTAACGATTTTAAGGACTGGTTGTGCTTCAACATGGTTAAAGAACTGACAGAAAGTTACATGATACAACTAATCTATTATAATTGATTATGAAACGAAGACACTTTATTAAAACCTCAGCTACAGGCTCAGCACTTCTATTTACGTCGGGAGCTTTTGCTTTCAATCATTCAAAGGTTCAAGACAACAAGGGGAAGTATTGTTTTCAATCAGCAAGAGATATTCCCGTCGCTTACAATGTTGACCTGGTTGTTGTGGGTGGATCATTAGCAGCGGTTTCCGCGGCAGTTGAAGGGGCAAAAGCCGGTGCTAAGGTTTTTCTGGTTGCACAGGAGCCCTATCTTGGAGAGGATATATGCGGAACATTCCGGTTATGGACCAAAGATCCGGCTGTTTTGACCACTGACTTGGGCAGGGCGGTGTTCGGAAATGGATTGCCATCTCCGATGCATGTAAAACGTACCCTCGACAATGCATTAATGGACCACGATATTGACTTTCTCTATTCCAGTTATGTGACTGATGTTCTGACCAATGAAAACGGTGACCCTGCCGGGGTTGTTATTTCTAACCGCTCAGGAAGGGAGGCCATAGTAGCAAAAACCATCATAGATGCCACACCGCGTGCGTTGGTGGCCCGTTTAGCCGGGGCCAAATTTGGAGCATACCCTGCCGGAAAACAAATCTTCAAATTTACAGTAGTTGGAAATGATCTGAAGCAAATTCCGGGACTTTCAGCTAAAGTACATACCGAACCTGTTCAATCAACTGGAGTTCGGAAGGAATTGCCAACGACAGCTCCTTTTCAAAAGCTGATATTCGTTACAAAGCCATTGAATACACTTTTAGGATTGATATGAAAGATGGCAGCTGGGAATCGTTTGCCAAAGCAGAACAGATTGCCCGTGATCAAACGTGGGATCCAAACCAGGTAGAATCGGCCGACCTGCTATTTCAAAATCCACCCGACAAAATGGTAGGGCAAAAACGTTTGAACAGTGCAGATGTGGAGTTCCGGGAAATCGATCTGAAAGTATTTCAACCTAAAACAATAGATAACCTCTTTGTATTAAGCGGAGGTGCCAACCTCAGTGAAAAAGCTTCTGAAGTTTTACTACAACCGGGAAAACTTATCGGAATTGGTGAACGCGTTGGAAAAGAGGCAGCTGTGATTGCAAAGAAAGCCCTTTCAGCTGTTAATCCTAAAGTTATTGGGAATGCCCATGTAGATATGGTTACCGGGAATGTGAGTGAATTGCTTGAAGGATTACGACCTTCCCTTAACATGGGAGAAGTAAGGGCCGAAGAAACAAGCTTGCCTGTTTTTGCTACCTACGATGTTGTCGTAATGGGAGGAGGAACTGCCGGTGCACCAGCAGCTTTGGCAGCTTCCAGGCATGATGCTTCAACGCTTGTACTTGATTACATGCACGGGTTGGGTGGAATTGGCACTTTGGGAATGATTGGTCGTTACTATCATGGCTACCGCAAAGGATTTACCACTGAAGTAGATAAGGGCACCAAAGATATTGGCGAAGGGAATCCACGTGGAGATAACAAAAATTTGGCAGAATGGGTTTTTGACTGGAAAATGGAATGGTTTAGAAGTGAAATCCGTAAAGCCGGGGGTGACATCTGGTTTGGGGTACTTGGTGTTGGTGCCTACGTTGAAAACGGGCAAGTAAAAGGTCTGGTTGTTAGCACACCAGAGGGTAGAGGTGTGGTTCTTGCCCATACGATTGTAGATTCAACTGGCAGTGCCGATGTGGCGATTGCAGCAGGAGCCGGATACAGTTATACCGATGGGCATTCAGTGGCCATTCAGGGTGCCGGAATCCCTTTCAAAAACCCAAACGATTTTTACAACAACACCGACTGGACTTTTATTGACGATACCGATTTGCTGGATGTTTGGCGCGCCATGGTTGTAGCCAGAGATAAATTTAAGGAACAGTACGATATTGGAAAACTTCCACAAACCCGGGAACGCCGGCGAATGGTTGGTGACTTTACAGTTTCGGTATTAGATGTTTATAACGGCAGGACTTATCCCGATACTATTTCTGTTCATATGAGTTCATTTGATACCCATGGTTTTACCGAAGATCCATTTTTCGCGCTAAAGCCTCCCCAGCACAGCGGGGTTGATGTGACTGCTTATGTTCCTTTTCGTGCACTTCTTCCTGAAGGATTGGAAGGAATTGCAGTAACCGGTCTGGGTGCCAGTGCCCACCGCGATGCCATGCCGGTAATACGTATGCAACCATGTTTGCAGAATCAGGGCTATGCTGTTGGATGGGCAGCTGCAATGTCTGCTGCCAACAACCAAAATATCAGGTATATCGATGTGAATAAGCTTCAAAAAGAGCTTATTAAAATTGGAAGTTTACCGGGAAGTGTCTTGACTGATGTTGATAATTTTCCACCACCTTTCGAAAAGATTCAGGAGGCAGCAAAAACCGTTACAGTTGAATTAACGGGGCTTGAAATGGTTCTCTGGGATCCGGCGAGAGGAATTTCAACATTGACCGAGCAGTTCAAGGTTACCACAAATCCAACACGTAGACTGGTTTATGCACGAATTTTAGGAATACTGGGCAATCCCACCGGATGGAAAGAATTGATCAGCGCCATTGATAGTTTCAAGGATTGGGACGAAGGTTGGAACTTTCGAGGAATGGGGCAGTTTGGAAGGAGCATCAGTTACCTTGACAGCCTGATTATTGCTGCCGGCAGAACGAGAAGAATTGAAGTGATCCCTTCCGTGATCCGTTTGGCTAAAAAACTAACTTCAGAAAGCCATTTTTCACATTTCAGGGCAGTAGCCATCGCGCTGGAAACTGTTCCCAACCATGATGAAGCTGTAACTTTATACAACCTGTTAATGCTTCCGGGTGTTACAGACCATTCAATGCCTGATATCCAAACGGCAAGAAAAATGACTCCACCAGGAAAAACGGACACTACAACCCGAAACAACTCTCTTCGCGAATTGATTTTAGGGCGTTCATTATATAAATGCGGAGACCATAATGGACTTGGAAACAAAATCTTACAGGCGTATTCCAAAGATCTTAGAGGCCACTATTACAGGCATGCTTCCGGAGTATTGAAATACCATTCATAGAGATCCGATCGATTATAATTACTCGCTGAATTGCTGTCTTTTAAGAGGATTTATTAAATTTAGTCGAAATTCTCATTTTCTGTTGGCCATGGAGAGCCCTTTAAAAATTGCTATCGACTTTGATGGTACTATTGTTGAACACAAGTATCCTGAGATTGGAAAGGAGATCATGTTTGCTTTCCGGACCCTCAGGGCACTTCAGGAACAGAAGCACCAGTTAATTCTCTGGACATACCGTTCAGGGAAGGAGCTGGATGATGCAGTGGAGTATTGCCGCAGGAATGGAATCGAGTTTTATGCCATCAATTCAAGCTATCCCGAAGAGGAGTTTGATGAGGACTATGACAGCAGGAAAATCGATGCAGATATCTTTATTGATGACAGGAATATTGGCGGACTCCCTCCCTGGGGCGAGATCTACCAGATGATCAATCCACATGAAAAACCTACCCTGGAGGAGGAGTTAAAGAGCCTTACCCAAAAGAAGCATTCGCTGTTTAAAAAGAGGGCGGGGCGATAAAGCACCAAGAATGATGAGAATCCCGGGAGTACTGCTGGTTACTATACTTTTTTTCACCGCCCTGTCGTGCAGTCCGGGCAACGGAAGTTCACAAGGGAGTATGGTATCCCATTCAAAACCATCCAGAATCACCAGCCTGGTTGAACCTGCTGCTGCTGTTACCATCCCTCTGGGAGAGGAGATCAGGGTTGTTCTCTCCATTCCCGACTCAGTAGTAGTCGATTCTGTAAAGGTGTACCTGGGTGGTCATTTGAAAAGGACCATTCCGGGAGCTTCAGGGGAGCAAAACCAGGAATCCTTTGAATTCATGCTTGCAACAGAAGGGGAGAGAACCGGGAAATCAGGTCTTCGCTTAAGACTCTTTTTTGCCGGTGGGGAGAGAGAGAACCATAGCAGGCAGATTACCTTTCTTTCCAATGTGGTACCGGTGGAATACAGCTACCAGGTGGTGAACGAGTATCCACACGATGTGACAGCGTATACGCAGGGATTGGAGTTTGTGGACGGGATGCTCTATGAAGGAACCGGTAATTATGGTACCTCGTCGATCAGGCGGGTCACACTGGAAACAGGAGAAGTAACCAAAATCAGGGACCTTGATCAATCCCTTTTCGGAGAGGGAATCACCGTACTGGGCGAATGTATCTACCAGATTACCTACAGATCACAGGTCGGTTTTATCTACGATAAGTCGACTTTTGAAGAGATTCAGAAAGTCTATTACCAGAACCGGGAGGGGTGGGGCCTTACCAATAACGGGGAGGAGCTGATCATGAGCGATGGGACCAATATCATCTATTTTCTCGATCCCGGGTTGTTTACAATCAACCGGCAGATTGAGGTGTACCACAATAAGGGCCCTGCCAATAGTCTGAACGAGCTGGAGTATATCAATGGGAAGATATGGGCCAACCGTTACTTTACCGATGAGATTGTGATCATCGACCCGGAAACGGGCCGGGTGGAGGGACTAGTTAACCTGAAGGGGATTCTTAAGGCCACCGAGAGGAGATCCAATACTGATGTGCTCAATGGAATTGCCTGGGACAGCGACCAGGAGAGGCTGTTTGTAACAGGGAAATTGTGGCCCCGGCTGTTTGAGATCAGGATCAGGGAATCAGGCTGACATCTCTCCCGAAATCACTCTTATGCTTCTGGGGATAATCTGGAAAAAGACCGGTACATGTCCCAGCGACTCACCGTCTGTTTCTATCTTTATCAGCGACGATCCCTCTATCTGCAACGTTTTAGCCATGTAGGTCTCCACCTTCGAGTGGTTGACAATAGTGCCGTTATAGAGTTTCTTAATATTGGCCAAGACATTCAGTTTGCCAATCTTTTTAATCAGGGTGATACTATAGAGACCATCGTCGGCTATGGCATGCGGCACCTGGATCATTCCTCCACCATTGTATTTGCAAATACCTACGTTCAGGGAGAAGATCTTACGGTTATAGCTTTTCCCATCTATCTCAATAACAGCTTTTTTTGATCTGTATTTAATAAGGCTGTAGAAGATGTTGTAGAAATAGAGAAATGGTCCGCTCTTTCCCTTCTCTTTCATGTGGTTGGTGCGTTCCACCACCCTGGCGCCGAATCCCATCCCGGCGATATTGATAAAATAGCGATTCCACTCCTTCCCACTCTTCCGGTAGTTGACCAGTCCGGCATCCTGGATAAAGGTCTTCTGTTGCTTAATGGTCCTAACGGCACCTTCGTAATCTGACGGGATATTGAATGTTTTGGCCCAATCGTTCCCGGTACCCACGGAGATCATTCCCAGCATCACTTCGGTGGTATGGATCCGCTTCTGTGCAAAGACCCCGTTGATCACCTCGTTCATGGTCCCGTCGCCACCTACCACAATGATCTTGCAATATCCCTCCTTGATTTTGTTACGGGCAATAATGGAAGCGTGCAGCCTGCGGTCGGTAAAATAGGGCTCATACCGAATGCCTTCTTTTTGAAGTATTTGTGCGATGGAGGGCCAGTCCCTTTTTGTTTTACCGCCTCCTGCGGTCAAATTAACAATGGCTATCCAGTTTGATTTACTCATGCGCTCTGTTTTCCACGGCAAAGATAGGGATTAAGGGGTTATCAATGAAATTTGTTGAAAAGGTGTTTATAAATGTAAAAATAATGTTTACAATAACAAAATGGCTAAAAATAGCGGGGGAGTCGAAAATAGTAAATTTGAGCCCGTTTTAAAGTCAATTCAATTTAAAGAAAAAGGCCGATGGGTAAAATTATTGCGATAGCAAATCAGAAGGGAGGCGTTGGGAAAACCACTACGGCAATCAACCTGGGTGCAAGCCTGGCGGTGCTGGAGAAAAAAGTATTGATCATTGATGCAGATCCCCAGGCCAATGCCACTTCCGGATCTGGTTTTGACACAAAAAAGGTTAAGACCAGCATTTATGAGTGTCTCATTGAGGATGCCGATCCCAATAAGATTATCCTGAACAGCGAGATCAGCAATTTAGACCTGATCCCCTCACATATTGACCTGGTGGGTGCGGAGATTGAGATGCTGAACATGAATGAGAGGGAGTATATGCTCAAGAACGTTATTAAACAGGTGCGTGAGAAGTACGATTATATTCTGATCGATTGCTCTCCTTCACTGGGATTGATTACGGTTAATGCCCTCACTGCGGCCGACTCGGTGATTCTACCTGTGCAGTGTGAGTATTTTGCACTGGAAGGGCTGGGGAAACTGCTGAATACCATCAATATAATTCAGCGTGGTCTGAATCCCGATCTGGAGATTGAAGGATTCCTGCTCACCATGTATGATGCAAGGCTCAGGCTCTCCAACCAGGTGGTGGACGAAGTACGCAAACATTTTCAGCAGATGGTTTTTGAAACCATCATTCAACGCAATATAAAACTGAGTGAAGCGCCCAGCTTTGGAAAGCCAGCGGTTCTTTATGACGCCGAGTCGAAGGGTGCGGTCAGTCACCTGAATCTGGCCAGAGAGATCCTTCAAAAGAATGATGAGACCCTGCTGAAGCAGGAAGAAAAAGTAATGGACTAAAGAATATCAGATGGCAAAAAAGAACGCTTTGGGAAGAGGTTTAGGAGCATTGATCGATGTAGGCGAGGAGCAACAGGATCGCAGTCTGTTGCATTCCCCTTCTGCTGTAAATGAAATATTCATCAAAAGTATATCGGTCAATCCGTTCCAACCCCGTACCTCTTTTGATGAAGAGTCGCTGAACGAACTGGTGATGTCTGTGGAGGAGTATGGAATTATCCAGCCCATTACGGTCCGAAGAGCCGCTAACAACAGCTACCAGCTGATCAGTGGAGAGCGCCGTGTGAGGGCCGCTGAAAAGGCGGGACTCAAAAGGATTCCGGCTTTTGTCAGGGAGACAGGCGATGAGAGTATGCTTGAACTGTCCCTGGTGGAGAACATTCAGCGGGAGGATTTGGATGCCATTGAGGTGGCCATCTCCTACCAGCGTCTTATTGAGGAGTTCGACCTGACCCAGGAGAGGCTGGGGGAGCGGGTTGGGAAGAAACGGGCCACCATTGCCAACTACCTGCGCCTGCTCAATCTGCCTGTAGAGATACAGACCGGTATACGTGAAAAGAAAATTTCCATGGGTCATGCACGGGCCCTTGTGGGGATCGAAGAGAGAGAGTACCAGGTGGAGGTGTTCAGCAAAATTCTTTCCCAGGATCTCTCGGTGCGCCAGGTGGAGAGTCTAGCCAAAAAGTCGAAGGATTCAGAGGTGTCAATTGATCCCTCCATGGAGGAGATACGTTCCGATTATGAAGATCTCAGGGAGCACCTCTCCCACTATTTCGGAGCCACAATCGAATTTAAACGAAGCAATAAAGGGAGTGGCCGGATCGTTATTCCTTTTAAATCGGACGAGGACCTGCAACGTATTGTCAGCATCCTCGACAAACCGGGTAAATGAACAGATTCACT
Organism: Bacteroidota bacterium; assembly: GCA_030642565.1. Classification (GTDB taxonomy): domain Bacteria; phylum Bacteroidota; class Bacteroidia; order Bacteroidales. Next base: position 9,338 of record DAOWNM010000050.1, read on the forward strand.
GTAGCGGTTCTTCTTCTTTTCTTGATGGCATTTCCAGCGTTCAGCCAGGAGAGCGATACAGTGATAGCGGTTATGAACACCGATTCAATCTATCGATTCGGGGAGAGGGATCTTATGGTAACCGATACGCTGATGGTGCAGCCCCGCAAATTCAAGTCGCCCAACAGGGCCCTCATGTTGGCTCTTGTCCTTCCGGGACTGGGACAGGTTTATAACGAGAAATACTACAAAATACCCATTGTATGGGCTGCTCTTGGGGGAGCCGGGTTCGCTATTGTATATAACACCAGACAGTACGAGCAGGCCACCCTCGATTATATGCTGGATGAGAGTGATCTTAATGAGCGCAAACTTGAGTATCAGAAGAGAAACATGGAGCTTAGCTATATCGCTGCCATCGCGGTGTATGGCCTTCAGATCCTGGATGCCTATGTGGATGCCCATCTCTACAGCTGGGATGTGAATGATAACCTTTCGCTAGGTATCTCTCCATCGCTTCAACCCATGATGGCACCCACCAGTTTAACCGGTTATTCCGGTGGACTAACATGCAGTTTTAAGATCAAAGGCAGATGACAAGAGAGATCTTCGTTTTAACATATGGTGCCGCGACCCTTTTGGGGTTGCTTTTTTTTACCGGTGGGGCCATATCTCAGGAGCCGGAATCCAATTCCGACACCCTTCCCTTTGCAGTTGATATTCCTGTTCCAGATTCATTTTCCGCTGCAGTTCGCTTTTCTGTTCCGGATTCATTCTCCGCTGCAGTTCGCTTTTCTGTTCCGGATTCATTCTCCATGGAGGGTGAACTGGAGCTGCGGACCGGGGACAACCTGGATAGCCTGCTCAATTTATGGTATGTGAACCAATCACTCGAGACAGCAACCGACGATTACCAGGCCGAAGCGGATACGCTGATTCCCGATTTCAGCGACTCGGTCTATATGCAGCGACTCTCTGAGATCCCGTCGGTGGTGGATCTCACTTATAACAGGATTGTCAAGAACTACATCAATGTCTATTCCCGTAAACGGCGCGAACAGGTGAGGGTTATGCTGGGACTCTCCGACTACTATTTCCCCGCTTTTGAGGAGATTTTCGACCTCTATGGTGTGCCTTACGAGATCAAGTACCTCTCGGTTATTGAGTCGGCGCTCAATCCCAGGGCGGTATCAAGGGTTGGTGCCGTTGGAGCATGGCAGTTTATGTACAGCACCGGAAAACATTACGGGTTAACCATCAATTCACTGGTGGACCAGCGGCGCGATCCCATTGCAGCCACCCATGCAGCTGCCAGGTTCCTGGTGGACCTCTATGAAATTTATCACGACTGGACCCTGGTGCTGGCCGCATATAACTGCGGTCCGGGCAATGTAAACAAGGCCATACGAAGGTCGGGGGGCAGGAGGAATTTCTGGGAACTATATTATTACCTGCCGAGGGAGACCAGGGGTTATGTACCCGCTTTTATCGCCGCTACCTACACCATGAATTACCATGAAGAGCACCTGATTACCAGAGCACCGCTCTCCCTTCCCAGGGTGACCGATACCATGATGGTGTATGAACCGGTACATCTGAAACAGGTGGCCGAGGTGCTGGACATTCCCATCGGGCTGCTGCGTGATATCAATCCTCAGTACCGGCAGGACATTGTACCGGGCACATCCGGTATGGGGTATGCCATCACCATTCCGCAGGAGCAGGTTGCTGCATTTATTGACCTGCAGGATACCATTTTTGCATATAAGGATTCACTCTTTTTCGACCCGGGGAAAAAGGTGGCCACCCCCCGGCACTACTCATCGTCATACCGGGTCGACCTGCCTTCGAACAAGTATGATAAGCTCTATTATAAGGTCAGATCGGGCGATAATATTGGGTTTATTGCAGACTGGTATGATGTGAGGGCATCCGATCTGCGCTACTGGAACAACATCAGCCGCAACCTGATCCGGGTGGGACAAAAGCTGTTGATCTATAAACCCAAAGGCAAATCGGCCAGATATAAGGAGCTTGACCATATGAGTTTTTCTCAAAAACAGCAGTTTGCAGGACGATCTGTCTCATCCGGCAACGGAGGTTCCAGTAGTGCGGGCTCCGGTAGTGCGGGCTCCGGGAATACAGGTTCCGGCAGTACAGCTTCGGCCAGCACCTCCGGCAACAGTGGTGAATATATTACCTACCTGGTCCGGCAGGGCGATTCCCTGTGGGAGATTGCCAGGAAGTACCCAGGGGTATCTGAGACCGATATTTCCAGGCTTAATAACATCATCAACGCTACGAAAATCCAGCCCGGACAGCTCCTTAAAAT
>DAOWNM010000065.1 GCA_030642565.1 Bacteroidota bacterium
AAAATGTACAATGAATAGAGTTAACCGATCTCCTTCTGGGAATGGGCGTTAACAAAAAGGATATTGCCCAGCCCATCAAACCTGTCAAATGTCCGGACCCCCTGTTTTTTCAGGACACCGGCTTGGAATCCAATAATGCACAGGCCCGCATTAGCCGAGTGCTCCCGGACCAGCATCCGGGGATGGGAGACCGACTGTTCCACAAGGACCTGGATGTTTTTGGAGGTGATGGGCAGGCGCCCCGTTTTCACCAGCTCTTCCAGGTTCTTCCTGGTCTCCTGCTCGTTCTCACGGCTGCAGACATCAAAGATCTTAATCTCGCTCTTCCGCCAGGCAGGATGCCCCTGGATAATAAAGCTGAGCAGGATCATCAGGTGTGAGTTCTCATAGTCGTTGCTTCGGATCCAGACATGAATGCCATTTTTGAAGTTGATGGATCGCTTGGCACTCCCAAAGATACAGACATCAAACATGCCTGCATTGACCAGGGCAAAATTCTCTACGATTTCCTGCAGATTTTCCGGGTTGTCGCGGTCGTACTCAAAGATCACCATATTATTCTCCATTCCCGAGATCCCAGGTAGCTGTATGGCCTGAGCCACTGCCGACGTATAGGAGGGAGATATCATGGTATCCACATAGACATGGGTCCCCTTTCCACTGAAACTCTTGATCAGTTTTTCCAGTTCAACTTCCGATTTCAAGCGGCTCGAATTGGAGTAATAGTCCTCAATAAGATGTATATAGGTTCCAAATCCATACTTGTGACTGATCCAGTTCAACAGTTGGAAAGCCCTGTCGCGTTTAAAAGAGTCCCTGGATATACAGATGGCACTGGGGCGCCAATCCTCTTTGCTCCTGGATTTCCTGGTCTGCTGAACGTATACATGCAGGTTCCTGTTCAGCTGAAAAAGAGCGTTGGTGAAGATCGATACCAGCCCTTTCCTGTTCTTGTGGTAATTGTTGATAAAGAGGTAGAGAAGCATCATGATCAGGTAGGCACCCAGCGCGAACACTGTATTGATCTTGAACATCACCCAGATAGAGGTCACAAATCCTATTAACGAAATAAACCACCTGGAACGGAACGATGGCCTGTAGGAGGGTGCCGACCCAAAATGGTGCAGAAAGGAGATCAGACAGAGCGATCCATAGGTGACCATAAAGAACATGGTGATAATTCCTGCCACGGTGTTCACATCCCCGATAATCACAAATACAAGGGCGATAGCCACTGTCACAAGTGTGGCATTGAAAGGCTCATTGGTCTCTCCCCTGCCCTTCTCCAGGAGTGCATTGACCTTTCTGGAAGGAAAGGAGCGGTCTCCGGCCAACGCCTGCAAAGTCCTGGGTGCCACCAGTATGGAACCGATGGCAGAAGAGAAGGTGGAGGCGGCCAGTCCCAGAGGAATAATCAACCCACCCGCAATGGCAATATCGCCCATCACCAGCTGGTTGGCCGGATCACTGAGTGCTTCCGGACTTGCTGATGAGGCCAGTTTCCAGACAATAAAAAAATAGACAATCATACCAGTAAGGGTGGCCAGGATGGTTCCCAATGGAATCGATTTACCTGGTTTCTTCAGATCGCCTGACAAGCCGACTCCCGCGGTTATTCCTGTAAATGCCGGGAAAATTATTGCAAATACAATGAAAAACTGTCCCCTTTCACCCGTGGCCGCCGCTGTAAAAGAGAAGGTATGAGTTTCGGCATACTCCGTGCTTCCCAGAAAGAAGAGAACAAGTGAGACAATCAGAATGGCCACCACCACATAGAGCGTTTTCATTCCCACGGAGGCCCCTTTTTTCAAAATTAGTACCGAGAGCCCGATCATGGCAGGGACACTGACGACCTGTCGGGGCAATATGAACCCAAAGGTTGTGTTGAACCAGTTAAAAAGCGACTCAAATGCTTCGGTAAAGGCGATGATATAGAAGGCTACACTGATGGCCTGTGAGATAAAGAGGGCAAAACCGATGGTGGCTCCGATATTGAGTCCGAAGGAGCGGGAGATGATAAAGTACTCTCCCCCACCCTCTACCCTTTTATTGGTGGCTATTTCGGAGATAGCCAGGGCAGTGGGAATGGTTACCATATGGCCCAGCAGGATCACCCCGATCACCCCCCAGAATCCGAGTGTACCCACAGCGAAACCAAACCTCAGGAAGAGAATGGCTCCCAGAATGGTAGCTATGGCTGTAAAGTAGACTGGTGCTGTACCGAATGTTTTTTTTGTGGGGGTTGCCATATCTCAGATTACATCATGTAAATATAAGAAATGGCGCGAGATCAGAAATAGAGGTCACGTTCGCCTTTTTTCACAAGCTCCAGCCGCTCCTCCAGCTTTGTCTTAAAATGATCCTGCTCCATCTCCGCCAGGTTCTTCTGAATCAGTTGGTACCCCTTCTCTTTGGTCCCGTTCTGTGCATAGTCCTCCAGATACTCGGCCATGGTCAACATGGCATTGGGGGTGCAGTATCGCTTGATAAAACCGGGTACGGAAAACTCCATAAAGTGCTCCCCGGTCCGCCCGGTACGATAGCAGGCAGTACAGAAAGAGGGCAGGTAATCGTTCTCGATCAACTCCTCTATCACTTCGGCCAGCGAACGGTTATCGCTGATCTGAAACTGCTCAGCATCCAGGTCCTGATGTTGATCCTTCTCGGTATATCCTTTCATTTCGATTTTGGTTCCTCCATCGATCTGTGAAACTCCGAACTGAAGCACCTCATCACGAATGGCAGCCGGCTCACGGGCCGTCAGGATCAGACCGGTATAGGGAACAGCCAGCCTGAGGATGGCCACCATACGGGTGAAGTCCGCATCACTAACGATCCACTTCTGGTCATATTTTACATTGGAAGCTTTCTGGAGCCTTGGAAAAGAGATGGTATGTGGACCCACATTGTAAACCGCCTCCAGGTGGTTCACATGCCGGATCAGTCCCAGCACCTCAAAACGCCAGTCATACAATCCAAACAGTGCCCCGATCCCCACATCATCAATACCTGCCTCCTGGGCGCGATCCAGCGCAGATATCCTCCAGTCATAATCCCTCTTCACTCCCCCTGTATGGTAGATAGAGTAGGCACCACGATGGTAGGTCTCCTGGAAGACCTGGTAGGTGCCGATCCCGGCATCCAGCACAGTTTTGAATCCCTGGATATCAAGGGGGGCTGCATTGATATTGACACGGCGAATCTCCCCCTTCCCCTTCTTCACCTTGTAGACAGTTTGCACCGTATCGGCAATAAACTCGGGGGTATATTTGGGATGTTCACCATAGACCAGGATCAGCCTTTTCTGTCCCATATCTTCCAGCATCTCCACCTCCGAAATCAGCTCCCGATGGGTCAGCGTAGTCCGTTTCTGGCTTTTATTGGAGGCTCGGAAACCACAATACTCACAGTTGTTAACGCAGAGATTCCCCACATAGAGGGGAGCAAACAGTACAATCCGCTTCCCGTACACCTGCTCCTTCAGCTTCCTGGCACCCGCCTTGATCTCCTCCACAAGTTCCGGGTCGGTCGCATTAACCAATACAGCGGTCTCCTCCATAGTCAACCGCTTCTTGTTTAATGATTTGGCAATAATTTCGTGCACCAGTTCTCTGGTGGGTTGTGCCCCTTTTAGGGTCTTCTCGATCTCCTTTTCAGAAATAAAAGGGAGCATCGCTCTATCTTCAATGGTATAAACCTGCGGATCGTAGATCATTTATTTTCGATTTACGAGCCTTTGGAAGCAATAAAGAAACATGTTCAGATTGAACTCTTTACCTTCAGATCTTCCTCCGGATCAGATGAATAACGGTGCCTCAAAGCCGGGTATACCAACCTCTCAGCGAGCACAAATGTATATATTGTTATTTGAATAACAAAATGAATTCTTACAATAATTGCTACTTTTATCCACCACATGAAAAACTCATTTATAATCGTTGCTCTTGCGGTATTGCTGAATCAGGCGGGTAGCATGCAGGCACAGGAGCCCGCGCTCTCCTACAGGCTGCATCCTGGTGAAACCTATTACCTGGAGACAGACCTGCAACAGAACACCCACTCCGAATCGATCGACAGTGAAGAGATATCCTTCTACAACCTGACCAGGATGGAATTCAGTGTAGATTCTATTGACAGTGCCAACCAGATTTACATGAGCGTTCGATACAGGGAGCTGCTGATCTCCATGCTGGCACCCCGGATGGATATTGATATTAGTTCCGCATCGGGGAAAAACCTGATGCTCACAGAGATGGTGGATATGCTGGAGCAGTCCGTTTTTCATCTGGTGATGACTCCACGGGGCGAGCTGGTGAGCCTTGAGGGTTTAGAAGATATTTTTGCACTACTGGCTTCAGTTCCCGTTGCCGACACCACAAAACAACAGGTCATATTAAAGACCCTGGAAGAGGCATATGGTCCGGATGCATTCAAAAGCCTCTATAACCTTTTTGTATGGATCTACCCGGTTATTCATCCCATGACCAATTGGACCAACGACATCACTTACTTTTTTAACACCAAGGCGGTGAAGATGGTCAACCGCTATTACCTGACTAAATCAACAGACGACATCATAGTGATTCAGGGATTGGGCATGCTGAACGCCATGAAAGAGTTTTATGAAACCACCGGTATGGGAGAGGTGAAATCGGCTGTTTCGGGAAGCCAGACCTATGATTTCCAGATGGACCTGGAAACAGGATGGCTGAAACGGTGTATCTCGCGTCAGAGGGTAATGATCGAAACCACCATTCTGAAGAGCAACTATCTTCCATCCGGACTCAAAATCCCCTCTTATACTGAAACCGTTTTCGAGGTAAGCGGAGGCAGAGTAGAAAAACCAATTGATATAGAAAAAAGATGAAGGGACCGAAAACTGGATATATGATTATACTGGCAGTGATGCTCTGTTTGGCCACCTGGCAGGCGGAGCTGAAAGCACAGCCCTATAATCACACTGCCGGTATACGTGCCGGCTACTCCAGTGGTATCAGCTATAAAGGATTCAGACTGCACCAAATGTGGGCCATCGAAGCTGATATCCTTTTCAACCGGAATGGCTTTAACCTCTCTGCTCTCTATGAGTACCACCTGAAGCCATTCAAAAATAAGAGAGCACTCATCTACCTGGGTGGTGGGCCCTTTGGAGGAGACTGGAAAGAGGAGTTCTCACTGGGAGTGGCAGCTGTGGCAGGTATCGAGTATACACTCAGGGACCAGCCCCTGAATTTTAGTCTCGACTGGAAACCAATGCTCAATATCTACGCTATTTTTGAACCCGATTTGCTCGATTTTGGTCTCTCCATCAGGTATCGCTTTGGAAGGTAATCCTTTACTTTTTCCTTAAAGTATCCTATATTTATAGATATTGGTATTTGTTTACTAAATTGTGTTGCTATGATACCTGCTCTTAAAGATGTACAGACGGCCGTTAAAAGAATCGCGCCCTATGTACACAATACCCCGGTGCTTACCTCCTCCACCATCGATGGGATGCTTAATGCTACTGTCTATTTTAAATGTGAAAACTTCCAGCGGGGAGGCTCCTTTAAGATCAGGGGGGCAGTCAATGCTATTCTTCAGCTGTCGGAGGATGAGCGCGCCCGTGGAGTCATCACTCACTCTTCTGGCAATTTTGCAGCTGCACTCGCCCTGGCCGCCAGTGCACTCAATACCAAGGCATATATTGTAATGCCCTCCAACGCTCCGGCTGTTAAACGAAATGCCGTAGCAGGATATGGCGCCCAGATCATTGAATGTGAGGCCACCCTGAAGAGCAGGGAATCGACCATGCAGATTCATCAGAAAAAACTGGGTGCAACTTTTATCCATCCATCCAACGATATGAGTGTTATTCTGGGCCACTCAACTGCCGTGATGGAGCTTGCAAAAGAGGTGAAGCAGCTCGATGTTGTAATTGCCCCGGTGGGCGGAGGAGGACTCCTGGCTGGTACGGCACTGGCAGTCAACCATCTTCACTACTATATCGAAACCATAGGTGCCGAACCTTTTGGTGCCGATGATGCATACCTCTCCCTGAAAACCGGGAAGATACAACCCAGTATCAATCCAAAAACCATTGCAGACGGACTAAAAACGCAGCTGGGCGATCAGAATTTCCCCATCATCCAAAAGCTGGTCAGCAAAATCATCAGGGTGGAGGAGAATGAAATTATTGAGGCCATGAAGTTCATCTGGGAACGAATGAAAATAGTCATTGAGCCCTCCAGTGCTGTGGCTGTGGCAGCCATCTTCAGGAACAGCGGTGAACTCAAAAAGAGAAAAGTTGGAGTGATCCTCTCAGGTGGCAATGTGGATCTCTCAAACCTTCCATTTTAATTAAAAGATTAAAAAAAAGTAAGATAATACGCTGATATGGGTGCCGGTGACCACATCAACCAGTATATGTGTTATAAAACATAATTATTAACCGGTGTTACAGCGTAAATCAAATAAATTTGCAAATAGTGAAATTAGAAAAGGCATTTCTCTTTTCTACTTGCTAACTAAAACTATTACTATCCTGGCAGGTGATCAAAAATCACCTGCCTTTTTTTGATTCTGAATAATGAAACTCCCTTCCAATAACGATTTGATCAAAGGAATCAGAAACCACGATTCGTCTCTTCTCTGGCATGTGTATGAAACCTACTATCCCATCATTGAAGGATACATTATCCATAACCAGGGATCGAGGGAGCAGGCCAGGGATATTTTTCAGGATGCAATGATCATTGTATACAACCGCATCAAATCGGACGAGCTGGAGTTAAGCTGTAAATTTGGAACCTACCTCTACGCCATCTGCAAAAATATCTGGATGCAGGAGCGCAAAAAGTATCTGCAACGAGCCGAGAAACTGCGACAACAACCCCTTGTGGTAAATGATCCCGGACCTGCCGATGACCCCTTGCTTCAGAATCACCTTACTAATCTGTTCAATAAACATTTTGAGGAGCTAAGTAAGGATTGCCAGAAAATCCTCTCTATGTATTTCAACAATTTTAGCGTGGAAGATATCCGTGTTGCAATGAATTACAAGGATCTTCACCATACGGCTGACAGAAAATACAGATGCAAGAAAAGCCTGATAAAGAGGATGGTGAACGACCCCCTATTTAAACGACTGAAAAATGAGCTACGTTGATCTTATTATTAAATATTTGTCGGGCGACCTCAACCGGGAAGAGGCCTCCTCCTTCGAAAAGGAGCTGGAATCTAATGGCGAGCTAAAGAGAGCGTTTGAGCAACAATCGGCAGCATATAACTTGATCCGTGATCAGCTGCAGAAACGCGACGAAGAGGTTTTCCGTACAAAACTGCAAAAGGCGATGAGCCACAAACTTCCGGTAACGGAACCCCGAAAAAAGTGGTTGCGGACCCGGTGGTATATCCCCGTGGCGGCAGCATGTGTTCTTGCCATCATCCTCTCCACTCTTTTGAGCCATCCCGGGAACGAAAGAGTACTCGCCAGGTATTATGATCCTGCCAGGGACCCGGTAGTGCTTGCCTACTACCAGGATACACGGGGAGAGTCTGAACCAGGAATCCTGCATTACCGCAAAGGGAATTACCAGCAATCCATGAAACTGCTCTCGAACCGGATCTCTGAAGAGAGGGAGAATAGACAGCTCCAGCTTTATTACCTTTTATCGGCCATTGAACTGGACCGTCAGGATGAGGTCATGGGTATGATCGTGGTTAACGAACCCGATAGCATGGATCTTCCAGATCAGGCCATTACCTGGTACATTGCCCTGGCTCACCTGAAATCGGGTAGTCGGGAAACGGCCCTGGAGAAGATCCATCCTTTAACTGAACAGCACGGACCCTACCAATCCGATGCCATCAAATTGGAAAAGGTATTGTTAAAATAATTCTTAATTTAGGGGCATAAGCAATCTTGTGTATGCCCTCATTCCCTTTCTACAAGCAACTTGATGCCATGGACTGCGGACCCACCTGTCTGAGAATGGTGGCCCGTCATTACGGCAAACATTTTACCCTTCAAACACTCAGGGAGAAATCACACCTCACCAGAGAGGGAGTATCGATGCTTGGTATCGCCAGGGCCGCAGAAGAGATTGGGATGCAGACCATGGGCGTCTCCCTCACATGGGAACGTATTCAGAAGGAGGCACCACTTCCGGTGATTGTTCACTGGAAGCAGAAGCATTTTGTGGTGGTATATAAGATCCGCAAGGATAAGGTATATGTTTCCGATCCTGCATTTGGACAGGCCGTCTACACGAAAGAGGAGTTCCTGAAGGGCTGGATCAGTACCCGCCAGGAGGGAGAAGCCAAAGGATCCGCCCTGCTGCTTCATCCCACACCCGACTTTCTGAACCAGGAAGACGAGCCCATAAAGAAAACCGGTTTCAGGTACCTGTTCCGGTACCTGGCTCCTTACCGGCGCTATGTATACCACCTCCTGCTGGGTTTGATCATTGGAAGCATTATCCAGTTCCTGCTCCCTTTTCTGTTCCAGTCCATTGTCGATTTCGGGATCACCAACCAGGATCTTCCCTTTATCTACCTTGTGCTGCTTTTCCAGTTTGTGCTGATCATCTCCCAAATGGGGATTGACTTTATCCGCAGATGGATCCTGCTTCACTTGAGTGCACGTGTCAATATTGCACTTATTTCCGATTTCCTCTCAAAACTGATGAAGCTCCCTGTAGGATTCTTCGATACCAAACTCACCGGTGATATCCTGCAGCGTATAGGCGACCACCGCAGGATCGAAACATTTATGACCACCTCTTCCCTCACCATCCTCTTCTCTATGGTCAACCTGGTAGTATTTGCCATCATCCTGGCAATCTACAGTCTGAAGATTCTGCTGATCTTCCTGGCTGGCGGCCTGCTCTATTTCATATGGATCTTCATCTTTATGAAGCGTAGAAGAACGCTGGATCAGAAGTACTTTTCAAAAATGGCCGAAAATCAGAGCAAACTGATCCAGATCATTCACGGGATCAGGGAGATTAAACTGAACAATGCAGAGCGATCCAGCCAGTGGGAGTGGAAGAATATACAGGCAGGTCTCTTCAAGGTCAATATGAAATCGCTCTCCCTCAACCAGTATCAGGAAGCAGGGGGCGTATTTATCAATGAAACCAAAAACATCCTGATCAATGTGACCGCAGCCATCGCAGTGCTGAATGGCAATCTGACTCTTGGTACACTACTGGCAATCAGCTATATATTGGGACAGTTAAATGGTCCTATCGAACAGATGATCTCCTTCTTTCACAGGGCTCAGGATGCCAAAATCAGCCTGGAGCGATTGGGAGAGATACACGATTCCAAAGATGAGTATCAGCGTGAAACCGGTATAACAGTACTTCCTTCCATAGAGAAGCTGGCGGTAAATAATCTGGATTTCACATATCCTGGCGCTATTCAACGAAATGTGCTGGAGGGTATCAACCTGACACTGAAAAAGGATACAGTTACAGCCCTGGTAGGTATCAGTGGTAGTGGAAAAACAACGCTGCTTAAGTTATTGCTGGGATTCTACCCACCCGCAAAAGGAGATATCAGAGCAGGCGATATGAACATACAGATGATGTCGCCCGATCTGTGGAGAAGCCAGTGCGGTGTAGTGATGCAGGATGGTTATATCTTCTCCGACACCATTGCCAGGAATATAGCACTTGGCGAACATGAGATAAAAACCGACCAGCTGTTATATGCTGCAAAGATGGCGTGTATGGACGATATTATCGACCAGCTGCCACTGGGTTACAATACAGTGATCGGACAGGAGGGTCTCACCCTCAGTGGAGGAGAGGAACAACGGATTCTTATTGCAAGAGCCATTTACAAAAATCCTGAATTCCTTTTCCTTGACGAAGGCACCAGTGCTCTGGATGCCAATAATGAGAGGCTCATTATGGATAACCTCCAAATGGTTTTCAGGGGTAAAACAGTGCTGATTATAGCACACCGCCTGAGCACCGTAAAAAATGCGGACCAGATTATTGTACTTGAAAGGGGCAAGATCGTAGAGGAGGGCAAGCACAATGCCCTGATAGCAAAGAAAGGGCACTATTTCAACCTGGTGCGCAACCAGCTGGAACTGGGCAACTAATTCAGGATCAACCACATGGTATAAGGGTTTTGGGGTTGGCCATCCAAATTAAGGAAATAATTTCAGATATTTATGGTGCAATCAGAAGAGTCTTACCATGGACAATGACTGGAAGAAACGACTGGGTATGGTCTATTCGACCAACCCGGATTTTCAATTTGAATCGGGAGAGCAGGAGGAGAGAAAAACCGTTGCTCCTCAGCAACAACTGCTTTATGTGAGCCTTGACAAAAAAAACCGTAAAGGGAAGAAGGTCACCCTGGTGGAAGGTTTTATGGGTACCACAGAGGAGCTCAAGAGTCTGGCCAGGGAGCTAAAGAGCAGATGTGGGGTAGGTGGATCAGTGGGAGATAACAACATACTGATCCAGGGTGATTTCAGAGACCGGGTGATCACTTTGCTACAGGAGAAAGGATTTAAAGTAAAACGATCAGGTGGATAAAAGAGCCATTATCCGAATGACCACCGGGTTGCTGACAGGAGTGCTTATGGCCGCTCTTTCTGGCCCTAATATCTATGCCCAGGAGGAAGGTTGGGGAGAGGTTGTAGATACCTCTTACTTCAGAGCGGGAG
>DAOWNM010000062.1 GCA_030642565.1 Bacteroidota bacterium
AATCCGGCTGGTGTTGTCCATGATATCGGCGGTCACCTGCTGCCCCCTTTTCAGGTTGATCTTCTCCATGATGTCCTGGGTCTCCGATTTCCCGATACCGGTAATATTCAGATGCGACATCCTGGAACGCTCGGTGAGGTAGATATCGATCCAGACACTGTCGTTAATGATCTTTGTGGCCGAGATCATGGCATCGGAGAAGAGCCCCTGGCTCCAGAATTTCTTGAGTACATCGGTCACCTCATCGCTGGGAAGGGTGATGGTGTTACCCGGTTTCAGCCCCGAAAGGCTTATCAGTACCTCCTTCTGGATAAATTCGATGCCACTGACAGTCACATCTGCAATCACATACTCCTTGGGATGTTCGTAGTCCATTACCTCGAGCGAGTCGTTGCCAACCTGCTGCTGGGCCATTACCTGTCGTGTCGCCAGACCTGAAAAGAAGATCAGGAGCGTTATAAAAAGAAAAGTCCGTTGTCTCATTCCTGCTTAATATTCCTTCTGTTAACTGTTTAGTAAAGCCCTGGACTTCCCACTCACCTTACCGAATCGTCGCTCCCGTCGTTGAAAATCGATAATGGCTTCGTAAAAATGCTCCTTGCGATAATCGGGCCACAATACCGGTGTAAAGTAGAGCTCCGTATAGGCAAGTTGCCAGAGCAAAAAATTACTGATCCTCCTCTCTCCGCTGGTTCTGATGAGCAACTCCGGGTCGGGCATGAACGATGTGGCCAGGTAAAATTCCACTGTTTTGGAATCGACCCGGTCCGGATCCAGTTTCCCGGATGCGGCATCGGTCGTCATTTTTTTGACCGCATCAGTAATTTCCCAACGGCCGCTGTAACTCAGCGCCAGGACCAGGGTAAGCCCTTTGTTCTCCGAAAGTAATTTCACCGATTGCATCAGTTGCTTATGTGCGCTCTTTGGAAGATCAGAGATATTTCCAATCACTAGCAGGCGGACATTATTCTTGTTTAGTTTCTTGGTTTCATTGGTAATGGAGTGGGTAAGCAGGGCCATCAAACCGTCGATCTCGGTCCGGGGACGGTTCCAGTTTTCGGTCGAAAAGGCATAGAGGGTAAGATACTCAACCCCCAGTTCTCCCGCTGCCTCGACCACCTGGCGCACCGACTCCACTCCGTTGCGGTGCCCGAATATGCGCTCCACGCCCTTCTTCTCTGCCCAGCGGCCGTTGCCATCCATAATGATGGCCACATGCCTGGGAAGGCTATTCCGGTCTATCTGCTCCTTCAAATTCATCCCTAAATTTCGTCCCTTACTTAATTGCCCCTATTTTACTCAGTATTGACTCCCTTTTTTCGTGAGTCTTTTCATACCAGTTATCACTCTTGTTTCTCTTACTCTGACTGTTTAACCTGTACACCTTTTCCTGGTATGTGGGGCAATCGTTCATATAATTAAAAATCTTATAGGTGAGGAAAATCCCGGTAAACATGTACCAGTCGTTGTTCCCCACAGGCGTTTGCACCGCTTCGCCACCCGGATTTGTGACCCCGTCGAGACCATCGGTGAATGTTTTTCGCATGGTCACCTCAATCCCTCCGCTGAGCTTCTGCCCCAGGCTCGCCTTCACCCCTCCCCCGAAGGGGAGATAAAGGTGCGATTTCGCCTCACCCATCCGGTCAATGCTATATCCCAGACCTGCTGTTACATAAGGCGAATATTTCGTTTTCCGGTGAGCCGTTTTATAGGGCCACCAGTTGAATTCAAAATCAAGGCCCAAATCTACAAAACTTGAGTGGAATTCCGCCTCTGTTCCCCCTAAAATCTCACCTGAACCGGCCAGATCGTAAAAAACAGCACGGGCCCGCAGGGAGTTCCGCATGTTGAAGTTGTACCGGAGTATGGGTCCAATGGCCGGAGGAACGATCACGGGCTGAGGCATGGAAGAGGCGATATCGCCCAGGTACCAGGGCACTGCGGTCATAAACCCAATATCACTTTTACGCTGCCCCGAGGCAGGAGAAGCAAGTACCAAAAGTGTGATGATTACCAGCAGGAGCGCCCCGCTATGCCGCATAGATCTTCTACCTGTAGAGTTTCTTGAAGACGGGCCTTCCGTTCTTATCGTTCCTGATTTTATATATCGCTTTAACACTGACTGTATAGTATGAATCATTGTAATCGGACCATTCGGAGGCATATCCATCCAACTGGTCAGACAGGGAGAAATTGTAGCCCATCTCAAACCCGACGCTCCAGCGTGGATCAATCTCTAACTTCACTCCGGCTCCCACGGGGAAAACGAGGGAGTAAACCAGATTATTGTTGTAGCCTGGGTTGTTTACAGGCTCCTCACCACCGTTGTTCAGATCCTTCACATGCGATTTGGAGAGTATACCCGAGGCCCCTCCATATATGTAAACAAATAATTTGTTATAGCTGTTAACCATCCCCCGCCTGTTATAAACTGCACCCGATATCCCCCCCCCACGGGTTCCAAAGATATAGTACTCCCCCCTGACCCCATGTACAAAGGCATGGCTGTTGAATGAGTAGTAGCGCCCATGGCTGCTTCCGGGTTCATCTTTTCCCCCGTACATACAATACGCCAGGTCGACTGCAACGGCCAGGTCCTGCCGGATCATAAAGCGTGGAGTGACCCCGAAGCTGGGGCGGAATCCGTTGAACATATTGGCAAAGGGACGATTGGCCAGACCGATATCACCGTGGAAGGAGACCCCTGCCACGTACATGTCCAGTTCGTATCGTCGCAGCTTCCAGCGCTGACCAAAACCATCAATGGATGTGAGGAGCAGAAGCGTAATGACGGGGATCCAGAGTTTGTTCTTCATGACCAGTTCATTCGGATACAAATATAAAAATAGTAAATATTTTTAATTTCGCTTGTCTGCACCCCACATTAACTTATTCCGGAGGGTGCTGTAGAAGCTAATATTCTCGATACGAATCATCTTCAGAGAGTAATCTGCTTTGCGGATGGTCACGGTGGCATCCACATCCAGATCGATGGTACGGGAGTCGATGGCCAGCTGAAACTGCTGATCGCGGGTATCGACCGATAGCTGCAGCACTGCAGAGTCGGGCAGCACCAGTGGCCGCACCGTCAGGTTGTGGGGTGCAATGGGCGAAAGCACAAAGCTGTTGGATTCAGGTACCACGATGGGACCTCCCACACTCAGGTTGTATGCAGTCGATCCTGTGGGTGTCGATAAGAGAAGTCCGTCGGCCCAGTAAGCGCTTAAAAATTCATCGTTTATCTTCACATGAATGGTAATAAGCGATCCGGAATTCTTATAAATCCGCACATCGTTCAGGGCCACGTCCATATCCTCCAGGTCCACCCCTGGAACATCGACCTTCAGCAGCATTCGCTCTTCGATATCGAAGTTGCCGCTAAAGACACTCTCCAGCGACTCATCCATATTCTCCTGCGAGATGTAGGAGAGGAAGCCAAGCCGTCCGATATTGACCCCCAACACCGGAATCCCGCTGTCGCGAACCAGGTTGACCGTCTCCAGGAAGGTACCGTCACCCCCCAGCGAAAAGAGAAAATCGAGCCCCTGGGGCAGATCCTCATGGCTGGTAAAGAGTCCCGTCACCTTTGGTCTGAGCCCTGTCTTCTTCTGCAGGAACTCAAAAAGGGGTTCAAACACCCATACATCCACATTGAGCATATTGAACTGGCTGAACATGGTAGCAATATTCTCGCGGGCGTAAGAGGGAAAGGTTCTTCCAAAAACAGCGACTTGCATGATCAGGTATTGAGGTATTTAAGAAGGACATCGAAACGCTCCTGGTAAAATTCATCCAGGTCCTCACTGTTCATATGCGACGAAACCACCGTATAGTTATAACGGTTCAGGGTCTCCATAACAGAGGTCAGATCGGTCAGGTTGATCTTCAGGGTCACCCGTAGCCGGGCATTATCGTCGGAGGACGCCACGTAGAGACTCAGGATCCGGCCGTTGTTGCTCTCCACAATCTGGGAGATTTCGCTCAGGGAGTAGTCGTACTGGTTCATCTCCAGTTCGATGATCCCACCCGGTTGCTGCATGGCCGACAGGTGTGCAAACTTCCGGGTAAGGTCCTCCTGGGTAATCACCCCCAGGTACTGCTTCTCCTGGTTCAGCACCGGTACCAGGGTCAGTTCCATCCTCGACAGTAGTTCGATCACTTCGTAGATGTGCTGCTCCTCTTTCACATAGGGCTTCTGAAGCGAAAGGTTGTGGTTGCCCACCGGCTCGTCGGGATCGTTCAGATCGTATATATCCGAATCGGAGATCAGTCCCAAAAATTCCCGGTGGTTCACAATGGGCAGGTGCTTCACCCGAAACACCTCCATCCACGAAAGCGCACTGGTACCCGAGTCTGATGTCTTCAGAGCCGTTACCACATCCGATATGAGTTCGCGTGCAAGCATGGAGCAATAAACTTACAGGTTTAACGACTATAATACAAATAATGTTCCAAAGGCAGGGAAATAGTTAGAGATTCAGTTTCTTCTGGATGGTGTTGAGCAGCACCGAAATGGCCACCTCGTTCCTTCCCCCCTGGGGTACAATCACATCGGCCACCCGTTTAGAGGGCTCTATAAATTGCAGGTGCATGGGCTTAACCGTTTTTTCGTAGCGCTCCAGCACCTGCTGCACACTCCTTCCCCGCTCCTCCATATCGCGCCGGATCACCCTGCCCAGACGGTCGTCGGCATCGGCATCCACAAACACCTTCAGGTCTATGGCCTCCACCAGAGGTATGTGGGTATAGATCAGGATCCCCTCCACGATCACCACATCGCGCGGCTCCACGGTGATGGTATCGTCCAGGCGGGTGCAGGTAAGATAGCTGTAACGCGGCTGCTCCACACTCTTCCCCTCCTTTAACTGGAAGAGGTGATCCACCAGCAATTCAAACTCAAGCGAATCGGGGTGGTCAAAATTGATCTTCTGACGCTCCTCCGGCGGGAGGTGACCACTATCTTTGTAGTAGGAGTCCTGCGGAACCAGTGCAACATGACTGGCCGGGATCCTCTCCAGGATCTTATTGACAACCGTGGTTTTACCAGATCCTGTACCGCCTGCAATACCAATGATGAACATAAAGTTAGTTTGTTATAAAACTAGCAATTTATTCTCACTAACTTTGTGCCCGACTAAACAGAAAACAATATGAAAAAAACATTATACCCTCTCAGGTTTAAACCCATTTATAAAAAGCTGATCTGGGGCGGAGAGAAACTGAGAGAAGAGTACGGTAAACATGATGCACCGGAGATGACCGGTGAAAGCTGGGAAATTTCCATGGTGAAGGACAACATTTCAGTGGTATCCAATGGTTTCCTGAAGGGAAATACCCTGAAGGAGGTCATTGAAGTGTACATGGGTGATGTTGTGGGAGATTGGGTGTTTGATAAATACGGGACATTCTTTCCCATCCTAACCAAGTTCATACACTCCAATGACTACCTGAGTATCCAGGTCCACCCAGACGACAAGTACGCCATTGAGCACCACGGAGAGAACGGGAAAACAGAAATGTGGTATATCCTGGAAGCAGAAAACAGTGCCAAACTCATTGCCGGATTCAACCGGGATACGGATAAGGAAGAATTTTTAAAGGGCCTGAAAGAAGGAACTCTGGTGGATATGCTGAATTTCGAACCGGTGGAAAAAGGAGATGTCCTCTTTATGCCCACAGGTCGTGTCCATTCACTGGGCCCGGGCATTGTACTTGCTGAGATCCAGCAAACATCGGACATGACTTACAGGATCTATGACTGGGGCCGGGTGGGAACGGACGGACAACCCCGGGAGTTGCACATCGATGACGCGTTGAATGTAATGGATTTCAAATGGCACGAGCAGTACAAGACCCGCTACCCGGATCAACCGAACAGCACCGTCCAGTTGGCAGACTGCCCCTACTTCACAACACAATATATAAAGTTCGACCAGCCTGTGGACAAAGATTACAACATGATCGATTCATTTGTGATCTATATGTGCATGGAGGGTAAAGTGGATCTCTATTATCCCGGGTTGGAACAGGGATCCGGTTCAGAGACCCTCAACAAAGGTGATTCCATTCTGGTTCCTGCTGCATTAAAGGAGATTAGCCTTGTTCCCAAGGAAAAAAGTGTCATACTGGAGATCTTCCTCAAGCGATAAGCCCACCACAAAAAGAGGTTAATTTTGCACCTTTATAGTGTATCATGAAAATCACAAAAGCTGAATTTATTTCGAGCAGTCCAAACGTGACCATGTGTCCTAAGGATCCCATTCCCGAGTACGCCTTTATCGGGCGTTCCAATGTGGGTAAATCATCGCTGATCAATATGCTGGTGGAGCGTAAGAAACTGGCAAAGACTTCATCCACACCGGGAAAGACCAGACTGATCAACCATTTTAAGATCAACGACCAGTGGTACCTGGCCGACCTGCCCGGTTACGGATATGCGAAGGTCTCCAAAAAGGAGCGTGAAATGTTTGCAAAGATAATCGGGCAGTATGCCACCCAGCGCACCAACCTGGTCTGCTTCTTTGTACTGGTGGATGCCCGCATCCCGCCCCAGCAACTGGACCTGGACTTTATCGAGTGGCTGGGCGACAGCAACCTGCCCTTTGTGATTGTGTTTACCAAAGTGGATAAGATCAACCAGACCGGAAAATCCAAAAACCTGGGGCTGCTGAAAGAGGAGCTCTTAAAATCGTGGGAGGAGCTGCCGCTGATCTTTGAAACCAGCGCAGTAAAAGGAACAGGAAAAGAGCAGGTGATGAGCTTTATCGACGACACCAACAGGAAGTTGAAGTCGTAGAATGTAAATCAGATATCCAGGAAATAACGGATGGTTTTGACCAATAATGCAGGCTGCTCCACATGCACCCAGTGTCCGGCCCCCGGAATGGTAACAATCTCTGCAGTGGGAAAGATATCACGGATCACCTGATAATCCATGTCCCGGATATATTCTGAGTCACCACCGGAGATAAAGAGCGCCGGGAACCCGGTAATCCCGCCCCGTGCTGAAATGGCCTCCCGGTCCATCCCTTCAAAAATCGCCTCCAGGTTGCCGGAGATCGCCTCCAGGTTGATCCGCCAGCTGAACGCTCCCCCACGCTCCCTACGAAGGTTCTTCAACAAAAAACTGCGGATCCGCTCCGGCCCGATGGAGGTGGCCAACGCCCGGTCGGCATCCTCCCTGGACCGGATCTTCGACAGATCGAGCTTTATCATGGCATCGATCATATTGGAGTGGTTGGCCACGGTGCGTGAGGCGAGGGCCAGGTTGCGGTAGGATTTGGGTGCGATATCGACCGAGACCAGTGCCTGTACCCTTTCGGGCCACGCTTCGGCAAAACTCATCACCGTCTTCCCTCCCATGGAGTGTCCGACAAGCACTGCCCTTTTAATACCCTGCAGGTCCATAAACTCACGAAGGTCCTCCCGCATGGATGGATAGTCGTGTAGGTTGGAGTGGGGCGACTGCCCATGGTTTCGCTGGTCCACCATATAAACCTCGAAACGGTCGGCCAGACCCCTGGCAATGGATATCCAGTTATCGGACGCCCCATAGAGTCCGTGCACAATCACCAGCGGGGGACCCGCCTCACCATATTTTCTGAAAAAAAGTTCCATGATAATAAAAACCGGCGGAGGACTAGTTTGTTCCCTCCATATACCTGGAGGAGAGTTCCGCCACCAGCTCCCTGATGGTGTCGAAGGCGCGGGTGGTCTCTTCGGTTATGGGGCTCTTCTTCAACTTCAGAATCAGCAACCCGTAAAGTCCGTTCAGCGCCACCTGGATATCGCTCTCCTTTCCGTGTCCGGAGCGCATCCGCAGCGCCTCGATATGTGGTTTGGCTTTGTTGTAGGTCTCTTTGTAACTGTTATCGATCCCCTGATCAAGGATCTGATGATGCATCTCATAGAGTTGCTCCACTAAACTGTTCAGGATGTTCAGATGACCAGCTACCTCCTTCTTCTCATCACGCATCATGGTGATCAGCGTCTTGTACCACTCCCGCATCTCCCGCTTCACCTCGTAGGGTACTTCAAACTTACTGATCAGGGTGGCCCCGACACCATCAAGATCCAGCTTATTGGCCCTGATCATATCTTCGACCTGGTACATGTATAAGATATACTCTGCAATGTTCTCTTTTCTCTTTTGTTCGGCTATTATCATAAATAAGTCTGTAAAGTCCGTGAAGTCTAATCCCGGAGCTGCCGCAGGTACATCTGTATGGTATTCTGAAGGCCGTAATAGAGGGCATCTGAGATAAGTGCATGCCCGATGGAGACTTCCTTGACCCAGGGGATCTGCTGTTTGAACCACCTAAGGTTCTGAAGGTCCAGGTCGTGTCCGGCATTCAGATCCAGTCCCAGTTCACGAGCCAGCTCTGCCGCCTTCACAAATGGCTCAACAGCGGCCTCCCGGTTGTCCGGGTATTGTGTGGCATAGGGCTCTGTATAAAGTTCCACCCGGTCGCAACCTGTCTTTGCGGCCCCTTCGATAAATCTCGATTCGGTTCCCACAAAAATAGAGGTTCGGATCCCGTGCTTCTTAAAAACTTCAATCACCTCCACCAGGAAATCGTGGTGGGCCAGGGTATCCCATCCTGCAGAGGAGGTCAACACACCCGGCGGATCGGGAACCAGTGTCACCTGGTGGGGTTTCACCCCGGTTACCAAAGAGATAAAGGATTCCGAAGGATAGCCTTCTATATTGAATTCAGTGGTGACCAAAGGCCGGAGCAACTCCACATCGCTGTAGCGGATATGGCGCTCATCGGGCCTCGGATGTACGGTAATGCCCTGCGCCCCGAACTGCTCGCAATCGACTGCCACCTTCTGTACATCCGGAACGTTACCTCCCCGTGCATTGCGCAGGGTGGCAATCTTGTTGATATTTACGCTGAGTTTTGTCAAATCAGAATACAAAGTTAGCAAATTAGCTTTGTCCAGAGCTCAATGGAATTGATCAGCTAATAATCAGCTCATCAAGACCACGTTTGGGAACATGGTGCACACCTTTTTCGTCGCGCCAGTATTTGATATCACCCTCCGCGATCCCGTCTATCACCACCTCTTCGGCGGGTTTGCCCAGGGCAAGGACCTGGATGATCTTGTAACGCTGCGGAATATTCAGAAGAGTTCGCAGCTTCTCCCGCTCTACCGATCCGATGATGCATCCGCCAAACCCTTCCTCTACGGCAGTGAGCAGCATGCTCTGTGCGGCAATGCCATCGTCGCACCACCAATCGTTGGTCAGTTCCAGATCGCCCAGTTGCACCATATAGGCCGCCGGCCGCTCCCCTTCGGCAGGTCCGGGCCAATCCTTCAGATAGCCCGCCCAGGCCAGTGTGGGAAAGATCCGGGCACAATCGTCCGGTGCATTGAACAACATATAGCGCAGGGGCTGCATATTACGGGCCGATCCCGACAGGCGGGCAGCATCCACCATCTCCCTCAGCAATTCCATGGGAACAGGAACCGACTGGTCGAATCGGCGGTAGGATCGGTTTTTCAGGATCAGATCTTTGAGCATGGGTAAAATGTTAAATGGGTTAGAAAACGCTGGAAGGGTTAGTGGCTATTTATTGTTGTATGCATTCATGGTGCGCTGCAATCCGATCACACCAAACGACTTGATAATCTCCCCCGCCATCTCCATCCGTTCGGGCAGTGCCTTCTCCTGCTCTTCGGTCCATCCACTCAGCACATAGTCGACCTGCTGACCCTGGTAATAATCATTTCCAATTCCGAAACGTAACCGTGCATAGCCGGTGGTTCCCAGGATGGTCTGGATATGATTCAGGCCGTTGTGACCTGCATCGCCCCCTTTGGCCCGCATCCGCAGCGAGCCGAATGGCAGGGCCATATCATCAACCACCACCAGGAGGTTTTCCACAGGGAGTTTCTCCTTTTTGAGCCAGTAGCGTACCGCGTTACCGCTGAGGTTCATATAGGTGGAGGGTTTCAGCAGGATGTATGTGCGGGCACGGTACTTCATCTCACTCACAAACCCGTAACGCTTGTCTTTAAACGAAATATTGGACGCCCCGGCAAGGGCATCCAATATATCAAATCCTATGTTATGACGCGTATGCGCGTACTCGAACCCTATGTTTCCTAATCCTGCTACCAGGTATTTCATAGGAGTGTGTTAACCTTCAGAATCAGAGTCGTCCGATTCAGCAGCAGGTGCTTCACCATCTTCAGTTTCTTCTTCTTCTGCTGCTGCTGCCTCTTCGGCTTCAGCTTCAGCTTCACCCATCTCCATACCTTTACTGATACGTGACGATACCACTGCAAAGATCATTGAGCGGGAAGGATCGAGAATCTCCAGGTTGTCATAAGAGAGGTCGCCAATCTTGATCACATCACCAATAGTTACTTCAGTAATGTCGATATCCAGTGTATCGGGCAGGTGCTCGATAAGTCCGCGTACCTTCAGAACACGCCTTCTCTGACGGGGCTTACCGCCGTCCTTCATACCAATAGCGGCACCCACCAAATTGATGGGGATCTCTACTGTAACCCGTTTATCGTCGAACACCTCCACAAAGTCGATATGGTTCAATTTGTCGGTAACCGGGTGGAACTGCATCTCCTGCATCACTGCCTTATGCTGTTTTCCATTGAGGGTTATCTCAACGATATAGGCGCTGGGAGTATATACAATGTGTCTGAAGTCGTTTTCGTGGGCATGAAAGTGAATCACTTCTGCTCCACCATACATCACACATGGTACATGGTTGGCTTTTCTTAAATCGCGGGTAGATTTTTTACCCAGTTCGGTGCGCTTCTCTGCGCTAATTGCAATTGTTTTCATTTTTGTGCTACTCAGAATTAAGTTGA
>DAOWNM010000145.1 GCA_030642565.1 Bacteroidota bacterium
GATCATCACAAACTTTAGTTGGGCAGGATGTTTTTTAAAGAGCAGCGAAGCGATAATGGCATTTAGTCCTACAGATTTACCCTGACCGGTAGCTCCGGCAACCAGAAGGTGAGGCATTTTGGTCAGATCGAATACAAAGGTCTCATTGGAGATGGTTTTTCCAAGGGCGATGGCCAGCTCCATCTCCGCATCCTGAAATCTTTTGGAGGAGAGGATCGATTTCATGGAGACGATACGCGGATTCTGGTTGGGAACCTCAATGCCAATGGTCCCTTTTCCGGGAATAGGTGCAATGATTCTGATTCCCAGTGCCGATAGACTTAATGCAATATCGTCTTCCAGATTTTTGATCTTGGATATCCTGATGCCGGGGGCCGGGACAATCTCATACAGCGTCACCGTGGGACCTATGGTGGCCTTGATCTTATCAATCTTGATATTATAGTTCCCCAGGGTCTCTACAATGCGGTTCTTGTTGGATATCAGCTCTTCGTTGGTAACTGTTAAATCCCCCTGGTCGTAATCCTTCATTATACTCAGAGGCGGATACCTGAATTTAGGCAGATCCAGGGTGGGGTCATACTCTCCCAGCGCTCCTTCATCGGGATTATAGTCGTCGGAATTAGTGTCTGAAACATCTTCAATGGTCATCTCCACATCCTCCTTCCCGGAGGAGTTATCCTCTTTTACGGGTTGGCTATCTTCACCGATCTCTTCCTTAACAATAAAGGGTTCTTCAACAATCTCTTTCTCCATTCCGGTTATCTCATCTTCCTGAACTACCTCTTCTTCAGTTTGCCCACCGGTGGAGTTGAACGGATTCTCGACTCTTCTGACCCAATCCAGAAAGGAGGTGGAGAAGAGAATCATGGCCATGTAGCAGATGATCAGCAGGAAAATGGTGCCCAGTATACCAATGCTTGCCACCAGCCATCTGCTGAGGAAATAGCCATGTTGTCCGCCAGGACCACTACCCAGGGCTCCTCCTGCATCTTCAAATATCAAACCCAGGGTAATCGAAAGTAAGATCATTAGTATCAGACTGTTCCTGACCGCCTTACCCGGCTGCACCAGCCGAATCTTGTAAAGTGCCATTGCCCATATGACCAGGATTACAGGGAAGAGAAAGCTGGCAATTCCAAACCATTTGTTAATGAGTAGATTGGAGAGCCATGCACCCAGTTTCCCTCCTGAATTCTCTACCCTGACCTCCGGACCGGAGAAGACCTTTGCCCATTCAAAATCCTGGTCTGTTTTCCAGTTGATAAGGTATGAGATAAGTGAAAGGACCAGAAACAGTGCTACCAGCAGGAACACAATTCCCATGACATAACGAAACCGGTCATCTTTGAAAAAGGCAACCACAGACCCCAGGAAACTGATAATTGGATTTTTCTTCTTCTTTTTTTTGGCCATTCTCCCCCTATTGGTACTAACAATTAACTGTAATTATAACTTTCTAAGGTAATAATAACGGAACAGGTAAGACTATTCTTTTGTAAACAGGCTGTTAATAATACCCTCCATTACCGGACGGGTTACTCCTCTGTACTCTTCCGGGATCATAAAGATTTCAGACTCAATGATCCTGGGTTCATATTTAGCACTGGTTAGGTGCATTTTCAGGTAGCTAAGCTGAATCCTGAAATCGGAAAGTGGATAATTAATGGAGCCATAAGGAGTACTGAGGTTGGGCCTTTTTACATTAAAATCGTGGGTGTAGTAAATATTAAATTTCTCACTCCCGGTATCTACCTCTATCTGCTTCGAGTTGAGTCCGCCGATTACAGATTGCTTCCCTGTGCTTCGATAACTTATCTCTGAAGGAGCAACAATTCCGGCTGGCAGTTCTCCCTTTTCGCCCCTGTAGTAGACCTTATTTCCAAATAGGTTTAGCAGAGTGGTTACCCTCTTGCTCCTAAGGTCGGCAATTTGTATAATTGAGAATTGGTTGAAGAAGCCTTCAATTTTGGTGACCACAAAATAGTCGGTGTACCACGAATCCATCTTTGCCGGCAGTATACGGGTGGGAACATCCCCGGCCATGCTCTCCAGGTAGGTAATTTTGTATTGAACATAATGTGCTTCCACGTTTTTGGGAAGGGGGATTTTACGGCGGCAGCTGAAAGATAGCGTTGTAACCAGGAACAGAATGGTGAATAAAAGTTTACGCGACACGGTAAAAGAGATGAATTTCCCCAAAATTAGAAAAATATTTCTCTTAATATGTTTAAGAAACTCTTTTTATGCTGAGCCGAAGGAGTGGGAATCTTTAGATTTGCAAAATTGAAGATCCTTGCAGCACTGCTGCAATGAACCTTTAGATTTGCAAAATTGAAGATCCTTGCAGCACTGCTGCAATGAACCTTCGATCCATTGTTGGATTGACTCAATTTGGTCTGTTATGAAAAAACTGGCAGTTGTAGCACTTGGGGGGAACGCACTTCTCCGCGACAATCAGTTGGGTACCATTGATGAACAGGAGCAGAATACCACTGATACCCTGGAGAATCTTCTGTTTCTGATCCGGGAAGGATATGACCTGGTGATCACCCATGGGAATGGCCCCCAGGTGGGGAATATCCTGATGCGGAACGATGCCGGGGAAGAGAACTATGGCATTCCACAGATGCCGCTGGATATCTGTGTGGCTGATTCCCAGGGAGGAATCGGGTATATGATCGAGCGTATGCTCCGGAACATTTTGCATAAAAACGGGATCAGTCGGGAGGTTGTTACACTGGTTACAATGGCCCTGGTTGAGGAGAACGATCCGGCATTCCAAAAACCCTCCAAAAGGGTGGGTAAGACATACAGTAAGGAGGAAGCGGACAGGATTGCTGGTGAGAAAGGGTGGATCTTTCAGGAGGGGAAGAAGCGTGAAGGAGGATACCGCAGGGCGGTACCCTCTCCAAAACCCATCGGGATCATCAATGAAAAAGTGATTGAAATGCTGGCCCGTCAGGGGACCATAGTAGTGGCTTCGGGGGGTGGAGGCGTGCCGGTTTACAGGGATGCTGAGGGCCGCCTCAGGCCATCCGAAGCGGTGATCGATAAGGATCTGGCATCGGCCCTTCTGGGGGCCAGGATTGGAGCCGATGTGTTCTATATCCTAACAGATGTACCTTTTGTCTATATCAACTACGGCGCTCCTCAACAGGAGATTAAAGAGTTCTTAAATTATCAGGATACCCTTTCATACCTGGAACAGGGAATGTTTGGTGAGGGCGATATGGCTCCCAAGATCAGGGCAGCCTTACAGTTTATTGAGAGCGGTGGAGAGAAGAGCGTGATCACGGAGGCGTTCAAACTGGAGGACCGAAGCTATGGGACAAAAATCACCATGGAATACGATGAGTAACAATTTATATTAATTTTGTCTGACCAATTATTACAATCCAATCATCATGGCATATAATCTGCGCAACCGACATTTTCTGACACTGCTGGATTTTACTCCACAGGAGATTCGTTTTCTGCTGGATCTGGGGTTTACTTTAAAGAAGGCAAAGTACAGCGGTACCGAAGTTCCTATGTTAAAAGGAAAGAATATTGCGTTGATTTTTGAAAAAAGCTCAACCCGTACCAGGTGCGCTTTTGAAGTGGCTGCACTTGATCAGGGAGCCGGGGTTACATACCTGGGTCCTTCCGGATCGCAGATCGGGTACAAAGAGTCCATGAAAGACACCGCCAGGGTGCTGGGACGTATGTACGACGGAATTGAATACAGGGGATTCGGACAGAGCGTAGTTGAGGAGCTTGCAGAGTATGCAGGCGTACCTGTCTGGAACGGCCTTACCAATGAGTTTCATCCCACCCAGATCATGGCCGATTTTATGACCATGATAGAGCATTCGCGTAAACCACTTGAGGAGATGAAATTTTGTTACCTGGGCGATGCCAGGAACAACATGGGTCATTCTTTGATGGTGGGTGCAGCCAAAGTAGGTATGGATTTCAGGGCCGCTGCCCCGGTCTCGGTTCAGCCCGATGAGTTGCTGGTTCAGCAGTGTCACGATATTGCAGCTGAGACAGGGGGGAAGATTACCATCACCGATGATGTGCGGAAGGCGGTAAAGGATGCAGATTTTCTCTATACCGATGTTTGGGTATCCATGGGAGAGCCTGAGGAGGTGTGGGATGAGAGAATCAAGTTGCTCAGGCCTTACCAGGTGAACATGGATGTGATTAAGGCGACCGGTAATCCGGGTGTGAAATTCCTCCATTGTCTGCCGGCGTTCCATAACAGGGAGACCACATTGGGAGAGGAGATCTACCAGAAATTCGGACTGGAAGCCATGGAAGTGACCGAAGAGGTGTTTGAATCGGAACACTCCATTGTTTTCGATGAGGCCGAAAACAGGATGCATTCCATAAAGGCTATTCTGGTTGCCACGTTGGGCGTTTAGAAGAAGAGGAACCGTATGTAGAAGAAGAGTATTGTTCCACACACCATCAGTTTCAGACCTACCCCCATCAAGAATCCCACAAAGGAGCCCCAGGCGGCCCGCAGGGCCTCTCTCTCCTTCTTACCGGTGGTGATCTCACCAATGTAGGCACCCAGGAAAGGGCCTATGATTATACCCAGTGGACCAAAGAACAGACCTGCCACCACACCAATGGTGGCTCCCCAGACCCCCCGTTTGGATCCTCCGTATTTTTTGGTGCCCATGACCGGTACCACATAGTCGAGGATGGTGACCAGGATCACGAAGAAGAGAATGATCCACAATGTGTTCGTATATGCTGCACCATGGTCATCCACATAAGCGGTCCATTTCAAAAGCAGCAGACCTGCCCAGCTAATGGGTGGACCCGGTATGATGGGTAATATACTTCCAAGAAATCCAACCAGTACGAGTGCCGCTCCCAGAACAGCCAGGGTAATATCCATAATGTTCAATTTGAAATCCCGATAATATCATCAAAAGCCGCATAGATAACACAGAATGAGAATGGCATGGTCAGCAGGATCCCTATGCCCAGTGCCAAAACGCCCAGGAGATTAATACCTGCGAGGATCAGGAAGAGCAGAAGTATCTGTCCGAAATTCCCTGAAACGGTTTTCCTGCTTAACCTGATGGCCTCAGAGGGATCTTTGTCATAAAACCAGACAAAGAGGTGGGAAAACACATAACTGACAGCAAAGTATATCCCGGGCAGGATCAACATGATCAGGCCCAGGAGAACGATCAGGAATATGATCAGGCTCAGTTTAATAAAGCTGCCGGTTTTTTCAAATCCTTTAAAAAAATCGGAAATTTCAATTTGCTTATCCCTGCTTGCAAGGTGTGCCATATGAAAGTAAGAGGCCATGACAGGTCCCCCCAACAACACTCCACTTATGGGATTGGAGAAGATAATAAGAGACAAAACAGTGAAGATGATAAATTCCGCAGGGGCTTTGCGCAACAGGTTGAATCCAACCTGCAGCGTACTTTCAATAGAGAGCCTGTAGCCTTTTGAAGCCTCTTCAACCTGCTTCTGTATGTCAAAAACAACCTCCATTGGTGAATTTTGTCTCAAATTAACAAAAAATCGTACATTTAATAGAAAGCGGGGATTTGATGGAAGAGCACGAGAACCTGTATGAGAAGATCCGGGAGATCCTGGGTGGGAGTCCGGGAAACCTGAAGATCATGGAGCAGAAGATCGATATGGATCTGCAGATGGAGTATTAC
Organism: Bacteroidota bacterium; assembly: GCA_030642565.1. GTDB lineage: Bacteria > Bacteroidota > Bacteroidia > Bacteroidales. The sequence continues at coordinate 5,682 of DAOWNM010000145.1, forward strand.
GATTGCTCCATGAGGATCAGGGTGGAGAGGGATGAGGAGTGGGCCCTTGACCATATGCAGTACCTGTCAGAACCGGGTTACTCCTGGGATGTAAAGAAAGAGATTCTGGCGCGGCTGGCCAGTATTGAAAAAGTGGAATGTTTCCGGGCCATAGAATCCTATCTGAAGGATGCTGTGGAGCCTCTGCATTCATGGGCACTCCTTGCTCTGAATGAGAGTAGCATGCTGCTGGAAAGCAAGATAATGGATGAAAACCAGGTTTTCATATCCACTGGCCTGGGGGGCAAAGATGAGAAATTACGCTACTTCGTGGTATTGATGTCAAAAACACGGTTCGATCTGACCCCGGCCCAGCAGATGGTTATTAGAAATGAGTTTGATTATATTTTGAAGAAGTTTGATGCAGTGGTAGAGGAATCAAATTTTTCCGGATACCTGGCCACCATGTTGTTGTTGTTGCCCATGACCCTCTCGCTGAAATCAGTTTTTAAGGAGGCCATTGATGAATGCAACAGGTATGGCAATTTCCTGAATGACGAATTTATTGTGACCAATGTAAGGGTTCTCTCTTTTAAAGAGATTAAGGAATTTCTTGATCGCAGGGGTGAACAGGACTAAGCACTCTCCTCACCAAGATCTTCAAATTCGACGTTGGTGAAATCCTTCTCCTTTTTAACATGCTCTTCCGCAGGAGCTTCCTTAGCCAATTGTTCCGTCACATCGTTGTCTTCCAGTTCAATTGGTTGTGGATTGGCTTCGCGGATAAACGCAATGATCTCATTCAGGCTATCAGCAAATTTGTCAAAATCCTCTTTGTAGAGAAAGAGTTTGTGTTTTTCATAGAAAAACTTTCCGTCGCGGTTAAATCTTTTTTTACTCTCAGTAATAGTCAGGTAGTAGTCGTTTCTACGGGTTGCCTTTACATCAAAAAAGTAGGTCCTTTTTCCGGCCCTCACAGCCTTCGAATGGATCTCTTCCCGTCCTGCTCCATCTGCTACATACTCATCAGATTTACCATTTCCTTCATCAATCATTAGATCAGATTTGGTTAGGGTTTTCTTAGTTCATTTTCAAAAGTGTAAAATATTTTAAACATATTCAAATTTTGCTCCATTTTAGGTTCATATTAAACTTGCTGTCGAACAGATGTTTTATAGATTAAAATTTAATGTAAATTTGCAGCGTTAATGAAATTAGTTACCGGTTCTTTTACAAATGATCAGCAGGAGACAATTACGTATTAAAGCATTACAATCTCTCTATGCATACTACACCACTGGCAGGGAGGATATGAGTCGCTCGGAGA
>DAOWNM010000227.1 GCA_030642565.1 Bacteroidota bacterium
GATGATGAAAAAGGTGTTTAAAGCGGCTGCCGAACACAAGGGAACCAGCGTGGTGGAGATACTGCTCAACTGCGTGATTTTTGCCAACCAGGTGCATAAGGAGATTACCGGGAAGGATGTGCGAAAGGACCACCAGATCTTCCTGGAGCACGGGAAACCCATGATTTTCGGGAAGAACCGCAACAAGGGATTGATGATGAAGTGCAACAAAATGGAGGTGGTGACCATCGGGGAGAACGGGATAACCGAGGATGACCTGATTGTGCACAATACGCAGGACCCTGATGATACCAACCACTACCGCCTGGTACGGATGGAGCTGCCCGAATTTCCGGTGGCCATGGGGGTGATCCGGGCCATCGACTCCACGGTTTACGAATCGGAGCTGTTCGACCTGGTGCAGCACGCTAAAAAGGAGACAAAGATCAAAACCGTGGACGATCTGCTTCGCAGCGGGAACGTGTTTGAGAGTAAGGGTTAGCTATTAGGAAGTTTAAGAACTTACTGCTAACTTTTGCGATGTAAAAATTCTAACTGCCAACGTTGGCTATGCTGACAACCTAACCGCGAACGAAGTGAACCTGGTACCCCGATCTGAAGAGGACATTCTACGATTGATTGCCGAGAGGAAGGAGCGCCTCAAGGAACTTACATGCATCAACGAAACCACCCAGATCATCAAGGAGAACCGTTCCATTGGTGAGACACTCACACAAATTTCGGAGATTTTACCCCGGGCGTGGCAATACCCCGAGATGACCGTGGCGAGGATCTGGTTCGAGGGAAAGGAGTATACCAGCAAGGGTTTTCGGGAGGGTGACTGGAGACAATCGCAAAAGTTTGAGACCATCGATAGCCGGAAAGGGGCCATCGAGGTGTTCTACCTGAAGCAGTTTCCCGAACTGGACGAAGGGCCCTTCCTGAAAGAGGAGCGGCAGTTGATAGAAAACCTGGCCAGCATCATCTCCAACTACCTGGACAGCCAGGAGGCCAGGAAGATATTGCAGAAGAGCACGGAGGAGGATACGGTGCGGGAGGAGATCAGCCAGTTCCAGCACCCCCGGGAGGTCAACTCCAGGATGTTGTTGCAGAAGTTTCTGGGCAAACAGAACGCCAACCGCGATATCTTTCACGACCTGATGCGCTACAAGGTGAAGGAGATTTTGCTGGTGGCCACCCTCTATGATGCCTTCAGCATTGAGAAGGAGGGCCGGTTCTCGGAACATATCCTGGGAGAGTATTCGCAGCTGAATCTTACTTCCATGCCGCGGGTGACAGGAGTTTCGAACTATGAAGAGGCCATTGAGCAGCTCAACTCGCGCCACTTTGATTTGGTGATCCTGATGATCGGCAACGACAAGGTGACCCCCATGCAGGTGTCGGCCCGGGTAAGAAGCGATTACCCCTACGTCCCCATCTATGTGTTGCTGAATAACGACCGTGAGGTTTCATCGTTCAAGGAGACCAATCCGGAGCTGAGCAATATCGACCGGCTGTTTGTCTGGAACGGCGATTCCAGCATCTTCTTTGCCATGGTGAAACACCTGGAGGATAAGGTGAATGTGGAGAATGATACGCAGCTGGGACTTGTCAAGACGATCCTGCTGGTGGAGGATTCGGAGATCTATTACTCCCGCTACCTGCCGCTGCTTTACAGTAATGTGCTCGAGCAGACCAAGCGGATTATCGACGATGTAAGTACCGACGAGCTCTTCAAGGTGCTACGGCTCAGGGCGCGCCCCAAGATTCTGCTGGCCACCACCTATGAGGAGGCCATCGAAAAGGTGGAGAAGTATCAGGATTCGCTGCTCTGCCTTATCAGCGATGTGAAGTTTCCAAAGGGGGATAAGATGGACGACAATGCCGGATTCAGCCTGGTTGCACAGGTCCGCGATATGATCAAGGGTCTGCCTACAGTGATCCAGTCGTCCGACATCAAAAACGCGCGCCGCGCCTTCGAACTGAAATCGACATTTATCAATAAGAACAGCGAAACGCTGCTGCAGGATATCCGTAACTACATCATGCACCACCTGGGATTCGGGAACTTTGTCTACCGCGACTCGGCGGGAAGGAAGATTGCCGAGGCACAATCTCTGAAGGAGTTTGAGAAACATATCAGCTCCATCCCCAGCGAATCGCTGGTATACCACGGGAGACGGGACCACTTTTCACTCTGGCTCATGGCCCGGGGCGAGATCAAGATTGCCAAGATGATCCACCCGGTGAAGGTGACCGATTTTAAGACCCCGGACGATTTTCGCAACTACCTGCAGCATGTGATCAAGAAGTACCGTAATGAATCCAATACGGGGAAGATTGTTAACTTCGAGGGGTCGGCGCTGCTGGATGAGTCCAATATAGTGAGCCTGGGCAGCGGAGCCCTGGGCGGAAAGGGCAGGGGATGTGCTTTTATCAATACGCTGATCTACAATCTGAACTTTTCGGAGATTATCCCGGAGATGAATATCCGGACGCCCCGTACATCCATTATCGGCACCGACGAATTTGATATTTTCATGGAGCGGAACAACCTGCTGGAGGCGATCCACAAGGAGACCGATTACAAGTTAATCCGCAAAAGATTTCTGGAAGGGAACCTCTCCTACAACCTGGAGAAGCGGTTGAAGGAGTTGTTGAAATTGCTGAACCGTCCGCTGGCAGTGCGCTCCTCCAGTCTGCTGGAGGACTCCACCATGCAGCCATTCTCCGGGATTTTCGAAACCTATCTGATTCCCAATAACCATCCCGATTTTAATGTACGGTTCAGGCAACTGAAGGATGTGATCAAACTGGTCTACTCCTCCATCTATTCGCCTCATTCGAGGCGCTATTTCGAAGCGATCAATTTTTCGCTGGAGGAGGAGAAGATGGCGGTTGTGATCCAGGATGTGGTGGGGACCTATCATCAGGACCACTTCTATCCCCATATCAGCGGTACGGCCCAGTCACACAACTACTACCCGGTGGCCCATATGGAGCCGGAGGATGGCTTTGCTATAGCCGGATTGGGGTTGGGACACTACGTGGTGAACGGTGAGCGGGCCTATCGTTTCTCTCCCAAATATCCCACCCTGGAGATGAGCACGATCCAGAGCCAGCTGCGCGATTCGCAGGTGGAATTTATAGCGCTCGATATGATCAATACGGAGGTCGATTTCTGCGTTGAGGGCTCAGAGGCAAACCTGCACAGGCTATCCATATCCGATGCGGAGAAGCACGATGTGCTGAAACACATGGTATCGGTATATGATGTGGAAAATGAGCGGATCGAGCCGGGACTCTCCATACCGGGTCCGCGTATCCTCAATTTTGCCAATATCCTGAAGTATGAGTATGTACCACTGGCCAGGGCGCTTACCCTGATTATGGATGTGGGGAAAGAGGCGCTGGGTTCGCCGGTGGAACTGGAGTACGCGGTGGACCTTGATAAGGCTGAAAACGGGAAACCCTCTTTCTTTTTTTTGCAGATCAAGCCCATGATGGGTACCGGGGGAGCGTATACTTTCGATACGGGGGGCATCAATCCCGAAGAGATGATCATCTACGCGGAAAAGAGCATGGGCAATGGGAAGGTGGACAATATTACCGACCTGGTCTTTGTGGATCCAAAAGATTTTGACAAGATGAAGACCCGTGAGATGGCCGCACAGATAGAGCAGTTCAACCGCAAATTGGTGGCGGAGGACCGGGAATATATCCTGATTGGTCCGGGTCGCTGGGGCACCCGCGATCCCTTTATCGGGATCCCTGTAAACTGGTCGCAGATCTCCAATGCCAGGGTAATCGTGGAGACCAGTCTGGATGAGTTTCCCCTGGATGCCTCTCTGGGCTCCCATTTCTTCCATAATGTAACCTCTATGAATGTGGGTTATTTTAGCATACAACACGATTCGTCCACCTCATTTATTCGCTGGGATGTGCTGGGTGAGCAGGAGGTTGTGGAGGAAACCGGGTTTGTGAAACAGATCCGTTTTAAGGAGCCTGTTTGTATCATGATGGATGGAAAGAAAAGAATTTCTATTATCTTAAGGCATGCCTGCAAACTCAAAAACGGAGTGTAGCGGTAGCCACCATTCCACCGTTGACTTTAGTCATACAGCATTTAACCTGTTGATGCAGAAGCGTATACGTACGGTTCTAATCATCAGTTCCAACTACGATTTTTTTATGCTGGAGGAGGATGGGCGGATCGATGAGCAGATATTCAATGAATATGTGTCGCTGAATCTTCGCTATCCGCCGGTGTTTGTAAAGGCGGGCAGCGCGGCCGAGGCGTTCCGGCTCCTGGAGGAGGGGGATATCGACCTGGTGATCGAGATGCTGAACCTGGGGAAGGACGATGCCTTCTCTGTGGCCAAAAGAATCAGGAAAGAGTATAAGAAGGTGCCCATCGTGGTGCTTACCCACTTTAACCGGGAGGTGAGCATGCGGCTGCAGGCCGAGGATATGTCGGCTATCGACTATGTCTTCTGCTGGCTGGGAAATGCTGATCTGCTGCTGGCCATTATCAAGCTGATCGAGGACAAGATGAATGCCCCTCACGATATTGAGGAGGTGGGGGTGCAGTGTATTATCCTGGTGGAGGACTCCATCCGCTACACCTCAACCTATCTGCCCGAGCTCTATAAGATTGTGATGCAGCAGTCACGCAACTTTGTGAAGGAGGCACTCAATGAGCACCAGAAGATGTTGCGTATGCGTGGCAGGCCCAAGATACTGCTGGCCAAGACCTACGATGAGGCGATGGAGCTCTACCAGA
>DAOWNM010000037.1 GCA_030642565.1 Bacteroidota bacterium
CCTCCCCTCCCCAAAATTATTTTGCGGATAAAAGCCAAGGTGCCGCGACAACTGAAACATAAAGACAATATGAAAATCGGGCGATGCCTCTTCCATGGTATCCAGGTACTGAATGGTATTGATCAGGAAGTTGGCCAGCATAGGATTGGGCTCCTCCTCCCTGACCACCCTGTAGAGCACCTCCGCCATAAAGATGGCCTGCGTACTTTTGGTAATATCGAAAGGGAGTGAATTGAGCGGAACGGCCCTGGTGACCTCCTTCACCCACTGGATTTCCCTGCTATCTTTATGGTAGACTTCAAAATCGAGAATAAACAGGGGTTGAAAAAGATTGGAACGGTTCTGTTTCTTCGATTTCCGGACCCCCTTCACCATAAGAGTCTGCCTGCCGGACTGTTCGGTATAGCAGTGCACCACCAGGCTCGATTCGCCATACCTTGTGGTGTGCAAAACGATACCCCTGGTCTTCCGGATCATATCACTGTAAATATTATACTAATGGATAAAGAGAACCTTGGTAACATGCGAAAAGTCTCCGTTTGCACTGGAAAGGTAGATCATATAGACCCCGGTGGCCACCCTTTCGCCATTGAAATTTTTTCCATCCCATATGGCCTGTCCGCCCAGTGATTCGGTCTCAAACACCAGGTTGCCCCCCATATCGGTGATCTTCACGGTGCTGTTTTCCATCAACCCCTTGATGGCAACCGGTCCGTCGTAAGTCTCCCTGACCGGGTTGGGATAGACCACCACATTGTTGAATTGTATGCTTCCCTGGAGTGCCTCCCCTTTATAGGAGATGATCCCCTTGTCTGTACCAAAAAAGACCTCTCCTGTTATCCCGTCCACGCAAATATCGGTGATCGCGTCAGACAACAACGGGCTGTTGGTTTCATTGAATTGTTTAATCTCCTCTCGTCCGTCTTCAGAAACCAGATAGACCCCTCCGCCCGCTGTTCCAAGCCATTTCCGGTTGGCTCCATCCACTTCAATATCTGTCACCAACTGTGTCCCCAGCAGGGGATCGGCATAGCCGCTTCCATCATCTCTGGGGATAAGGATCTCCTGTGCATAAATAGAACCATCTACAAACAGCTTGTAGGGGCTGTACATGACCAGGACACCCTGGTTGGTACCCAGCCAGAGGTTTCCGTTATGATCCTCGGCAAAAGAGTAAACATCATTGGTGATCACTTTTCCATACTCATCAACCACACTTACCTTTTTGTAGATATCATCGGAGGTGTCATCAATGGTCATGTTATCGTCCATGGCAAACAACCCATTTCCCCGGGGAACGATCACCCATTTATGTCCCGAACTGCTCACCAGGATATCTCCCAGAGCATTAAAGCCGGTAATAAGATTATTGGCCCGAAAACTCTTCCAGGTTCCATCCGTCTTCAGGACAGAGATGGGTTCAGAAACAGTGGAATTGGTCATCCACAGGTTTCCCTGTGGATCCAGTGCCACACCCCCTATCCTTACGTAAGGCCCGGGTATAATGGTTTGAAGGGTACTGTTTGTTTCATTATACCGGGTAATTTCCCTGCCTTTGTACTCCAACAACCCGAATCCCCATGAACCTGCATATACATGGAAAGGATCGTCTGCGTCAATGGCCAGGGTAATCAGGTCTCTGTCATCCCAGCTATGTATCGAATTCCACTCCTCATCTTTAAAGGTCTCCAGGGTAGCAAACTTCCACACATTTTGCCAGGATCTGGAAATGCCTCCAACTACAGCCTGTAATACACCTCCCGAAGATTCCATATCAAAGACCGAAGTTGAATAGGGCCCGTTTGGAATTATAGACCAGCTGCCACCTCCCTGGTTGGTAATCATTCCCCGGCCATGATCGGCCAGCCAGAGATCACCATTGTGATCAAGAGAGGCAGAACGTGGTTTTGCACTGAACATCTGTTGAACAACCAACAGATCATCATTAATCAGATGAACTGCAGTATCATCTACCAGTGTCAAAAATTCACCCTGGTTTAATATTTCATGGCACAGATTCCCTGTGAAATAGGGATATGTGTTCCATCCTGTCCCACTGCTGTAAAATACTTGGTCCTGCTCCCCGGAAGGATCATCTGATGAGGTGAAGATATGATCTTCAAAAAAAGCAATGGAGCTGAACGCTCCGGCTGATCCTGGAATATCAGTTATGATCTCCCATGCATTGAAATCGACCAGGAAAGGATCGGAAAGCAAACCCTTTCTGATTCCCTGATCGGTGGCAGCATACAGATGGGTGCCATCGGAGGTGACCTGGTTCACTTTTAAGGCCTGACCATTATCCCCTATTAAGTAGGTTTCACTGATCTCATCTTTCTCCAGGTTCACCACCACAATTCCAAATCCAGTGGAGAGGTAGGCTTTCTGGTCAATATAGTAGATATCATAAATAGACTTATCGCCTATAATCTGCTTTTTCATAATATCGGGCAGATTCATCACAGAACCATCCCTGATAATATCCAGGTTTGAGTTCTTATAGGCAAGAATCAATATTTCCAGCTCTCCGTTCCAACGCATGGCAGAAACTCCGTTGTCGGACAGTCCATCGATCTTTGAAATCTTCTCCACCAGATGATCCTCCAGGTTGTAATAGAAGAGTCCGCCCGTTGTGGAACAATAGACCCTGTCGCTGGTTGTCTCCACCAGTAAACAGTACTGATAAGGAAGGTGTGTTCTCCACTGTCCCATACCGATCTGACCCCATAGCGGAAAAGAGGTCCAGGTCAACAAACCTAGAAGTAAAAAAAGAAGCCTGTGCTGCATATGGATTGGTTTCTTTATATACGCAAATACCGGAAACATATTACATCCCATTCAGAAAATCTACAAGCAATTTAACAGCCCTGGCCCGGTGACTGATCTGGTTTTTCAAAGAAAGATCCATCTCGGCAAATGTGATTTTATAACCGGCCGGAGTAAAAATGGGATCGTAACCAAAACCTTTAGCTCCGGAAGGTCTTTGTGTGATCACTCCCTCTATCACTCCTTCGAATTGATACTCCATTCCACTCAATACCAATGAAATAACTGTTCTGAAACGAGCTGAACGCTCCCTTGCATCTTCCATCTCCAGCAGCAGCTTTCTGATATTTCCTTCGGCCGGCTCCATTTCGGGAAAAGTCGGGTAACCAATCCTTGAATACCTGGCAGAATAGACCCCCGGAGCCCCTTTCAGGGTGTCTACTTCCAACCCGGTATCGTCTGCAAAACAGTTCCGTCCGGTCAAATTAAAAATATACCAGGCTTTCTGAGAGGCATTCTCTTCCAGGGTATTATGATCTTCAGGAATCTCCTCTTCAATATGGAGGTCTTTCAATCCCAGAAGTTGATACTTCTTCCCTAGCAGGGCACTGATCTCCTCAAGCTTATGAAGGTTATTGGTTGCAAATACAATTTCCATGCTACATAAAAAAAAGGCCGCGAACAGATGCGGCCTTGAATTTATACATTTTGAAGTTGTTATGCGCCACCAGATGCCCGGAATCCCCCAGCTATTTTTGCGGGTCTGGGATTCATACACATTACCGGCAGATTTTCAGGGTTGGCCAGAATATACTGTTCAGGCGCTCCAAGCATATAGTCGACCCACTTGATATCGCGCGTGGCCATGATCAGAACCAGATCGGCACTGTGCTCTATGGCAAAAGAGACAATCTCTTTTTTGAAACTTTGCTTACCCGACGTGGTAACAATTTCATATTCAATATCGTGCCCTTTCAGGAACGATTCGACATATTTGATGTTGGAGAGAATTTTCCGTCTGAATCCTTTATCCTTGGCATTGGACTTCAGGATAATAAACTTTGCCCCAAAGTTCCGGGCCAGATAGTAGATCCAGTTTGCTTTCTCCTTGTTTTCACGTTTGAAGTCAATGGGAAGCAGAATGGTATCAATTGTCTCCTTAGCAGGCTTATCCTGAACCACAAGAAACGGAATACGGGAGGAGACTACCACCTTTAGTGCCTTGCTGCCAAACAGTTTCTGAGCACCCTTCAATCCGTGGGTTCCCATAATAATCATCTCCGCCTTTAGCTCTTTAGCCGACTCTCCAATGGCATGGAAAATGGATCCGCTCACCACCTCAAAATGAGGCTTTTTGCCATACTCGTTTCCAAGTTTTTCAATGGAAGCTTCCAGCTCGCCTCTTCTTGAATCCTTATCTCTCTCTTCATGTACAACATGTAAAAGAAGAATCTCTCTATTCAACGCCTTGGAGATATTTACAGCATGCTGAAAAGCGTTCTCAGCCACCTGTGAAAAATCCCACGGTACGATAATAGGCCTTTCTAACTTTTCCATAAATATCCTATTGTTTGGTTATCAATTAAGGGTAAATATATTTTTTTACTTTTGATAATATCTTACGAAGGAAGCACTACCTGAGTTTCACAAGTTATGAATTTATTCTTCAAGTCATATAGGAATTACTTGATTTTTTTTCTGCTCATCACTTGTGTATCCTGCATCAATTGTGGATTCGCGCAACAGAATGACCTCCAGATGACCCCCTGGATACAGGAGATAAATATCCCCTCTCAATACAGCGAGATTCCTAATGAAACTTTCTTTCGTAACCAACAGGGAACCCTGTTTATTGGTAAAAATAGCGGGCTCAGCATTATAAATGGAAGAGAGATCAGCCATTTTCATATGGATGGACCGGTTTATGTAACCGGGGATGATTCCGACACTTTGTACTACGTTTCCGAGAACGACCTTGGATTCCTGGTCAGGGAAGAGGGTCGTTCCTTTCGTACCATTTCGCGCAAACACCTCCTGCCCGCTTCACGACGAACATTTACTCCTTCAGGTATTCAAAACAGATCTGGGACTATTTTCATTTACACTGATATAGGTCGCTTTCGTTTTTCCAGATCGGAAATAAAATTTCTTGATAACCAGAGTGAACATATAGAGCAATATCCTGTCGATACACTCCATAACCTGGAATTCATTGAGATGATCGGGGACAAAATCGGTATTCCTGTTGACGGAATCAAGCAGATTTTTGTCTGGAACAAATCCGAGATCTGGATATTGGGGGCTTATACACTTCACCAGATTTATGACCCCTCACCCCTTAACCTCCTTGAAACCGGGTCTGTCAATACCGGACGAATATTGAAATCAATGGTTTCAAAGGGCCGTATTTTATTGGGTACTTCCCGTGGGATTTTTTCTATCTCAGAGGATCAGGCGAAAAGAGGTCAGTGGTCCATTACCAATCTGCTCCCCGAATCCAGCCCTTCAATACACATGTTTTCTGCCATCAATGACCAGGTGTTTGCTGCAGGTTCCAATGGCCTTTATCTGATCTCCGATAAGCATGCGGAAATGATCGACAAAGGAGCCTTTACGGGGATCCAGGCCCTCAGAAAAGGGTGTCTTGTAGCATCGGGCGAAGAGGGAACCGTCAGGTACAACCTGACCAAATCTATCTGGCAATCCACTTCCATCGATCCATCTCTTCAAAACTCCTACTCCTTTATAGAGTACCAGAACAATACTTTCTTTCTTTGTAATAACAGTGTGTTCAGGATCAACAGCAGGGCAGATAGGATCAATCCTGTTCCATTTCATTCAGATGAAATGCTTTATAAACTTCTGCAGGTGGAAGATGACCTTCTCCTTGTGAGCAATCAACAGGTATATCGTTATGACAGAAATGAAGAGGCCTTTCAACCTTTGCCGGTAAATCACAGATCAAAGCTTCTCTCCAAATCCGATATGATCCTTCCGGCTGCAAGTGGTAATTTTTGGATTCTTCAAAACGGCGGCGATTATTTTTCCCGTGTATTGTACACAAGTAATCTGGATAAGCCATCAGCCACCTTTGCTGAATTTCCTGTTTTGCAAAGCCTTGGAGAGGTCATTGATATGGCTTTCGTCGATAGCGTTCTGTTTCTGACCGGAAAGGATAAAATATCACTGTTTGATCTGCGCAGCCTGAAGAGTGAGTCTGACGAAGTATCTATAAGCCTTCTGGAATCTGAACCTGTTGATGACAAGCAACGGTTTCACTTCTCCGGACTTGAATTGCAACGCCTGCCTGAGCCTCTTTTCAGGTACAGGCTTTTGCCCGGGAATACATCCTGGTCCAGGTGGAGCTCCAGCAGGGACTATACTGTGTCGGGATTAAGGCATGGCAAGTATTCCATTGAAATGCAGGCGATGGATCTCTATGGCATAATAACCGAGGCAACACCACTGTCATTTAACATTCCCGCTCCATTCTACGCAACCTGGTATGCTTATTCTGTTTATGGAATTCTAATCCTGATAGGATTGTTTCTTTTTCAAAAATGGCGGTTACTGAGTTACCGGAGGGCTGAATCAAGGATCTCGGAACGGATGGAGCTCAAGATTCAAAGCCTGGCTGCCGAAAAGGAGAGATCGGACAGACTATTGGCAGATATTCTTCCGGAAAAGACTGCCAATCAGATTAAAAGCAAAGGAAAGGCCAAATGGGATAAATATGAAAGGGCCACCGTACTGTTTTCTGATATACAGGGTTTTACAAAAATCGCGGAAGAGATGAATCCGGAGAGGTTGATCGATGAGCTGGATACATTTTTCTTTCATTTCGACTCGGTGGTTGAAAAATACAATATTGAGAAGATTAAGACCATTGGTGATGCATATATGGCTGCAGGAGGTATTCCCCTTAAAAACAGTACAAATCCGGTAGAGGTAGTGCTGGCAGCCCTGGAGATGCAATCCTATATGCAACAACTGAAATCGTCCAGGGCTGAAATCTGGGACCTGAGAATCGGGATTCATACCGGACCGGTTATTGCAGGAGTGGTGGGTCATAAAAAGATCTCCTACGACATCTGGGGCGATACTGTAAATACCGCCTCCCGGATGGAATCTTCAGGCACCCCTGGAAAAATAAATATCTCCGGTATCACATATGGCATGGTTAAAGAGTATTTCCTTTGTGAATACAGGGGTAAACTTCCTGTTAAGTACAAAGGGAACATCGATATGTATTATGTGAACGGACTGCGTCCTGAATTATCGGTCGACCTGAAGGGAATCCCCAACAGACGATTCTTTTTTAAACTACAGCTTCTCAGACTGGGCGACCTTGAAGAGAAAGTATTCGAAAACATTTTGAATGCATTGCCTGAATCACTTCTCTTTCACAGGCTGGAGTACGCCAGGAAGGTGTATAACCAATCGTTCCTGCTATGCCGTTCAGAGGAGATTGAACAGGAGGACCGGCTTCTGGTGAGGACCGCCGCCCTGATGCTCTTTACCGGACTCACCCAGCATTATCATAACTTCGAGAACCGTTCCTCAGTCATCAGCAGGGAGATCCTTCCCGATTTCAGCTATTCGGAAAGCCAGATTGACCAGATCTGCAACCTGATACTGGCTACCAAGATGCCTTTTAACCCCAATAACCGCCTGGAAAAGATCCTGATCGATGCCCGAATGGAGTATATCGGCCGGCCCGATTACACCGATCAGATTAAACTGTTGTTCCAGGAGTTAAAAGAGATCGGCTCAAAAATCAATGGACAGCAGTTTAAGAAACGGCAATTAGAACTGTTGTTTGAATTTCAATTCTATACAGTAGCAGCCAAACGACTTAGAGAGGTATCAGGAAGTGATCAAATGTCCACCCTGGAACAGGAGAGATGGATATAAAACATCCTTTTAAAACATCATTTCTTTATTGTTGCTGCGGGTTAGTTTGATTACTTTTGAACTCTTACAATAACCTCTAACTGTTATCATCATGGAACTTGACTGGAAAAATCTTGGCTTCGGTATAATGAAGACCGATTACAATGTGAGATGTCTCTTCAAAGACGGAAAATGGGGCGAACTGGAAGTCTCCTCGGATGAATATCTTCCCATTCATATTGGAGCCACATGTCTGCATTACGGTCAGGAGTCGTTCGAAGGACTGAAAGCCTTTACTGGTAAGGATGGACGCATCAGGCTGTTCCGGCACGAAGAGAATGCCAAAAGAATGATCGATTCGGCCAAAGGAATTCACCTGGCCCAAGTACCGGTTGAGCTGTTTATGGAAGCGGTGGAGAAAGTGGTGATGTTAAATAAGCGGTTTGTACCTCCCTATGGTACAGGTGCATCCCTCTATATCCGCCCCCTTCTGATTGGAACCGGTCCGGAAGTGGGTGTAAAACCCTCGGCAGAGTATACCTTCCTGATATTTGTGATGCCGGTAGGACCCTATTTCAAAGCCGGATTTAAACCGGTGGATGTGATGATCTGCAGAGAACATGACAGGGCAGCGCCACTTGGTACAGGCCATCTGAAAGTTGGAGGAAACTATGCAGCCAGTATGAGTTCCATTGCAGAGGCACATCAGGGTGGCTTTGCCACTGCTTTATACCTCGATGCCAAAGAGAAGAAGTACATCGATGAGTGCGGTCCGGCCAATTTCTTTGGGATCAAAGATAACACCTACATCACCCCCAAATCACACTCCATCCTTCCCTCCATCACCAACCGATGCCTTCAGGCGTTGGCTGAACAGATGGATATGAAAGTGGAAGTACGCCCCATACCTGTTGAAGAGCTTGCCACATTCGAAGAGGTTGGAGCATGTGGTACAGCAGCAGTCATTTCGCCCATTGGAAAGGTAGCTGATGTAGAGAAAGGGATAACCTATTCATTCGGGGATGGGATCACTCCAGGACCGGTATCCACCAAACTCTACGAGACCCTCCTGGGAATCCAGTACGGTGATCTGGAGGATTCCTTCGGGTGGACCAAAATCCTCGATTAAATTCCTATCTTTGCGACAGCCATTTTTTCAGGCATGTCAAAGAAAGAAAGCAGGACATATTCCCGGAGAATTCGCAGCTCCTACATTACCTCGATCATTAGTATATCACTGGTTTTATTACTGCTCGGGATGGTAGGTCTGTTGTTGATCAATGGCCGCAACATCCGCAAACAGGTGATGGAGAGCATTGGATTCAATGTAATCCTCAAAGAAAATGTCAAGGAAGCTGACATTTACCAGCTTCAGAAAATACTGGATTCCAAGGAGTTTATACTCTCTACCGAGTACATCACCAAAGAGGAAGCTGCATTGGAGACTGAACAGATGCTGGGCGAGGATTTCATTCGGTTTTTAGGTTACAATCCTCTTCCGCCATCCATCAGGGTCAGGCTGCACCAGCCCTGGGCCAATCCCGATTCGGTAATGATCATTGAGCAGGACCTGATGAAGTACAACTCAATTGAGGAGGTGTACTATAAAAAATCGTTGTTATATGCAGTGAATGAGAATATACGCCAGATTACCATAATCATCCTGGGATTCTCCATTCTGCTAACACTGATCTCCGTTACCCTGATTAACAATACCATCAGGCTATCGATCTACTCCAAACGATTTATTATCAACACCATGCAACTGGTGGGTGCTACAAGGGGATTTATACGAAAACCGTTTCTTTTCTCAAGTGCTGCAAGTGGATTTACGGGAAGCCTGGTGGCGCTCACAGTACTATTCGGATTGGTCTACCTGCTTCAAGAGGAGTTTGAAGGAGTGATCTCCCTCAAAGATTATGACATGCTGTCTATTCTGGCTTTGGGAGTGATCTTCACAGGCATCGTCCTCAACTGGGTTTCAACCTACTTTGCAGTGAATAAATACCTGAACATAAAAACAGATAAGCTTTACTAATTGAGTCAATATGAGTAAGAAAAGCACTGCCAAAGAGAGCTTTGCACTGGCAAAAGAGAATTACATACTGCTGATCATTGGATTTGCCATCATTGTATTGGGATTCATCCTGATGATCGGGGGAAAATCCGAAGATCCTGCCATTTTCAATGAAGAGGAGATATTTAGTTTTCGCCGGATTACACTGGCACCCATAATCGTACTGGCAGGATTTATCTTCGAGATTTGGGCCATTATGAAAAAGCCCAAATCGGACAGCCGATGACATGGTTTGAAGCATTGATCCTTGGATTGGTCCAGGGGCTCACAGAATTTCTTCCTGTGAGCAGCAGCGGACATCTTGAAATCGGGAAAGTACTATTAAACATTGAGGTGAAAGAGAGCCTCACCTTTACTATACTGGTCCATTTTGCCACCGTACTAAGTACCATTACTGTATTTCATCAGGATATTAAAAAACTCTTTGTGGGACTTTTTCAATTCAGATGGAACGATGAGACCCGGTATGTCTCCAAAATACTGATCTCAATGATCCCGGTCCTGATAGTAGGTATATTGTTTCGGGAAGAGGTGGAATCACTCTTTTCCGGAAACCTGCTGTTGGTGGGAGGCGCCCTGATGATAACAGCACTCTTGCTGATCTCCACCCAGCTGGTAAAACCTGGTGAAAAGAAAATTCCGTTTCTTGATGCACTCCTTATGGGTATCGCACAGGCCATCGCTACCATCCCGGGAATTTCCCGGTCAGGCGCAACCATCTCCACAGGTCTGCTATTAAAAAACGGACGCAGTGATGTGGCACAGTTCTCCTTCCTGATGGTGCTGCTGCCCATCATCGGAGCCGCCTTGCTGGATATTTTCTCTATTTCATCTTCCAGTTCAGAGGCCGGAATTGCCACAGGTTCGCTGGTTATTGGTTTCCTGGCTGCCTACCTGTCAGGATACCTGGCATGCAGGTGGATGATCAATCTTGTAAAAAAGGGAAACCTCTACTGGTTTGCCATCTATTGTGCAGTTGTGGGAATCATTTCAATCATCTTTGCCTGATTCTATGGAGTATAATCGTCCCGAAACATACCTGGACGGAGCGGTCCTGTATATTGACAAGCCCCTGACCTGGACATCCTTCGATGTGGTCAACAAGATCCGGAAATCGCTCAGGCACCACCTGGAAATTCAGAAAATCAAGGTGGGACATGCAGGCACACTGGACCCTCTGGCTACCGGACTGGTTATTATCTGTACCGGGAAAGCCACCAAACAGATCATGCAGTATCAGGATATGGATAAGGCATATACAGCACAGGTCAGGCTGGGAGCCACCACTCCTTCATTCGATCTGGAAACAGAAGTTGATAAAACCTATCCGTGGGAGCATATCACCTCTGAAATAATTGAGCAGGCATTATCAAAGTTATCGGGCGACCAGGAGCAGATGCCTCCCCTCTATTCAGCCAAAAGCGTGGATGGGAAACGTGCCTATGCAATGGCCAGAAAAGGAAAACATGTGGAACTAAAACCCCAGCAGGTACACATATCCCACCTGGAGTTGCTGTCAGAAAAGCTGCCCGAAATTGCGCTCCGTGTGGAGTGTAGCAAGGGCACTTATATCAGATCCCTGGCCAGGGATCTGGGATCAATACTCGATTCAGGTGCTCACTTAACCGGACTCCGGCGGACCAGAATTGGTCCATATCATGTGGATAAAGCCATTTCTATAGAGAACTTTATAGAAAATCTTAAACTTTTGTAACAAATTTGCGTTTCTTACGTATAACGAGGCTCGCATCAAATAAAAATTCACAATCGTAATATGAAGTTATCCCAATACAAATTCAATTTACCTCCCGAACTGATTTCAAAATTCCCAGCCAAAAATCGTGATGAATCCAGGTTGCTGGTTTTGCATCGGGACACAGAAAAAATAGAACACAAATCCTTTAAAGATATCATCAACTATTTCGATGATCGCGATGTGATGGTGTTCAATGACACCAAAGTATTTCCAGCCCGTCTATATGGAAACAAAGAGAAAACCGGGGCTGAGATTGAGGTGTTTCTCTTAAGGGAACTCAACAAGGAACAGCGTCTCTGGGATGTACTGGTGGATCCGGCCCGTAAAATCAGGATCGGAAACAAACTCTACTTCGGAGAGAATGATGTACTGGTTGCCGAGGTTATTGATAACACCACCTCCAGAGGTAGAACACTGCGGTTTCTTTACGACGGCGATTATGATGAATTTAAAAAGACTCTTTTTGAACTGGGTGAAACACCACTTCCCAAGTTTATCGAAAGAAAGGTGGAGCCGGAAGACAAAGAGCGTTATCAGACCGTTTATGCCAAACATGAAGGTGCGGTAGCCGCTCCCACTGCAGGTATGCACTTCAGCCGGGAACTGTTGAAGCGCCTTGAGATCAAGGGAATTGACTTTGCTTATATTACACTACATGTGGGACTGGGGAATTTCCGAAGCGTGGATGTGGAAGATCTGACAAAGCATAAGATGGACTCTGAAAGGATTTATATCATGGACGATTCGGTCAAACTGGTCAATGCAGCAAAAGAGAGGAAAAACAATGTATGCGCAGTTGGAACCACTGTTATGCGAACACTTGAGAGTTCCGTTTCGACCGATGGATTTCTGAAAGAGTATGACGGGTGGACCAATAAATTCATCTTTCCACCCTACGAATTCAGCGTACCCAACAGAATGGTTTCCAACTTTCACCTACCCTATTCAACGCTTCTGATGATGGTATCTGCATTTGCAGGGTATAATCTACTTATGAATACCTATGAGGTTGCCATCAAGGAGAATTACAAATTCGGTACCTATGGAGATGCGATGCTGATCCTTTAAACGATCCTGCATGCCCCTGATAAACTCCATAATATCCTGGGTGAATGTGAAACGGCTTCACCAGATTGAGTTGTTCATGAAGTATCCCTTTGACGTACAGCAGGAGGTTTTTGGTAAATTGATAGAACAGGCGCTCCGTACCACCTGGGGCGTACAGTACGGCTTCGA